>JBDTKD010000587.1:0-8825 GCA_039935515.1 Bradyrhizobium sp. | reverse complement strand
CGCTCGCCCTCGCGGACGACCACGCACGGCTTGGGGCCGATGTGGATCGCTACTCCTTCATCGCAGTGGACTTGCACCACCTACTCCTTGCCGGTCTCCCGGCGCACCGTCTCGAACCATGAGGCCTCGGGAGAAGCAACAGTGATTCGACCGAACCGGAGCCGCCAGGCACCGGACCTCTCCCGCGCCGAGCATCCAGACCATTGGTTAAGAAATAGACCCGACCGCGCCGGTCCGGTTCCACGCATCAGGTAACGAAATCCACCGTAGAGGACCTGGCCTCTGCCGCCTCGACTTGCTGAGCAGCTTCGATGCGTTGCTGATCGGACTTGATCGTCGCTGTATCCGCGTTGGCCGTTTCGTCCGCGACGAGCTTGACTTCTGCGTGGCTGACCACGATCTGCGCAGGGTATGCGGGAACGATAGTGTTCATATCTCCCTCCTGGAGTTCCCCCAAAATTGCAGTCATTCGTTCATGTTTTCTTAAGAGGTTCGGTTAACGCCGCTGTCAATTTCGCCGAAGCCGTTTGGTCGTCCCGCGGGCACAATTCCCTCGCCGTCGTCACCGGGATGAATCCGGCGGCCGGCGCCTATATTCAATCAGAACCGAACAGGCTTTAGACCGTCTTCTCCGGCCAGCGGCAGAGATCGTTGATCAGGCAGACCTCGCAGCGCGGCTTGCGCGCCAGACAGGTGTAGCGGCCGTGCAGGATCAGCCAGTGATGCGCGTGCAGCATGAATTCGGGCGGGATCACGCGTTCGAGCCCGAGTTCGACTTCGAGCGGCGTGTTGCCGGGCGCCAGGCCGGTGCGGTTGCCGACCCGAAATACGTGCGTATCCACCGCCAAAGTGTGCTCGCCGAACGCCATGTTGAGCACGACATTGGCGGTCTTGCGGCCGGCGCCCGGCAGGGTTTCGATCTCGGCGCGGGTGCGGGGCACCTCGCCGCCGAATTCGGCGATCAGCTTTTCCGACAAGGCGATGACGTTCTTCGCCTTGTTGCGGTAGAGCCCGATGGTCTTGATATAATCGCGCACCCTGTCCTCGCCGAGCGCGAGCATCTTTTGCGGTGTGTCCGCTGCCGCGAACAGCGTGCGAGTCGCCTTGTTGACGCCGGCGTCGGTCGCCTGGGCCGACAGCACCACCGCGACCAGCAGCGTATAGGGGTTGAGATGTTCGAGTTCGCCTTTCGGCTCGGGATTGGCCTTGCGGAAGCGGCTGAACGCTTCACGGACCTCCGCCGCGGTCCACGGCTTGAACGACCCGGATGACGCCTTGCCCGGCTTTTTCGGCCCCGGCTTGCGCCGGTCGTTGTTCACCAGCTTGCCGCGCGCGGGCTTCGCCGCGGATGGAACGCGAGCCTTGCCGGCGCGTTTGACCCGGGCGGCTCGGGATTTCGGCGGGGATTTGTGGATGATTTTCGACATGACCGGGATATACTGACACGCCATGAACGCAGGCAATGAATTTGATCCGGCAGAGGCCGACCCGAAATTGTTCTCGGCGCTGCTGACGCCGCACCGCTCGTTGAGCCGTACCGGCTTTCTGGTGCTGATGGCGCTGCTCAGCGTGATCAGTTTCGGCGCGGGGCTGGTGTTTCTGGCGATGGGAGCCTGGCCGGTGTTCGGCTTTTTCGGGCTCGACGTGCTGGCGATCTACTGGGCGTTCCGGATCAATTTTCGCCACGCCAAGGCGACCGAGGAAATCTCGGTGACGCCGTCCGAGTTGCGGGTGCGCCGGGTCAGCCACCGCGGCCATGTCGTCGAGTGGGTGCTGAACCCGCTCTGGGTGCAGCTCGACCAGAAAACCCATGCCGAATTCGGCATCGAGAAACTCTATCTGCTCTCGAGAGGCCGCCGCGTCTCCATCGCGAGTTTCCTGGGACCGGACGAAAAGGCAAGTTTTGCCAAAGCCTTAATGGAAGCACTGCAGGCCGCCAAGCGCGGCCCGACCTACAATCCGGTATCATGACGGGCGGTCGGGAATCGGGTGGCTTGGAGGCCGCAGCCGGCCTACATCGGGATCATGATGAACCTTGCAATCCATGACCAACGCCTGACCAAACCCGGGCCCCAGGACGCCGCGCTCCGAGACTATGATTCGGTGCGACGCGCCATCGCCTTCATCTCGGAACGCTGGCGCGCGCAGCCAACCATCGAATCGATGGCGGATGCGGCGGGCGTCACCCCCGATGAACTGCACCATTTGTTTCGCCGCTGGGCCGGGCTCACGCCCAAGGCCTTCATGCAGGCGCTGACCCTCGATCACGCCAAGGGATTGCTGCGCGATTCCGCCAGCGTGCTCGACGCCGCGCTCGATTCCGGTCTCTCCGGCCCGGGACGGTTGCATGATCTGTTTGTGACCCATGAGGCGATGTCGCCGGGCGAGTGGAAGGCCGGCGGCGCCGGCATGACGCTGCGCTATGGATTCCATTCCTCGCCGTTCGGTACCGCCGTGGTGATCGCGACCGATCGCGGCCTGGCCGGGCTCGCCTTCGCCGATCCCGGTGACGAGCCGGCCGCGCTCGCCGACATGCAGCGGCGCTGGCCCAGCGCGAGCTATGTCGAGGATCGCGAGGGCACCGCGGCGCTGGCCCGGCGTATTTTCGACACCCGGCTATGGCGCCCCGACCAGCCGCTGCGCGTGGTCCTGATCGGCACCGATTTCGAAGTCCGGGTGTGGGAGATGCTGCTGAAAATCCCGATGGGCCGGGCGGTGTGCTACTCGGACATTGCCAGCAAGATCCGCCGGCCCAAGGCCTCGCGCGCGGTCGGCGCCGCGGTCGGAAAGAATCCGGTGTCGTTCGTGGTGCCGTGCCATCGCGCACTCGGCAAGGGCGGCGCGCTGACTGGCTACCACTGGGGCATCACCCGCAAGCAGGCGATGCTGGGCTGGGAAGCCGGCCAGGTGGGCCTGCACCAAGCCGCCTGATTGCGATGATCGCTGCGACACCGCACGAAAATCGTAGCTTGCTGACGCACCATCCCGGAATGACCGAGCCTGGCCGCTTACGCGGCGAGGTCGAGCTTCGAGGCTACCGTGGCGTCAGCGTTGAGGCGGTAGATCACCGGCACGCCGGTCGCGAGTTCGCGCGCGAGGATCTGCTTGGGCGACAGCTTCTCCAGCACCATGATCAGCGCCCGCAGCGAATTGCCGTGCGCGGCCACCAGCGTACGCTCGCCGCGCAGCACACAGGGCAGCATCTCCTGGACATAGTAAGGCAGCGTTCGCGCCAGCGTATCCTTCAGGCTTTCGCCGCCGGGCGGCGGCACGTCGTAGGAACGCCGCCAGATATGGACCTGCTCCTCGCCCCATTTCTTGCGGGCCTCGTCCTTGTTGAGACCCGACAGATCGCCATAGTCGCGCTCGTTGAGCGCCAGATTTCTTTGGGTCGGAAGTCCGCTCTGGCCGATTTCAGCCAGCACGAGATCGAGCGTATGCTGGGCGCGCAGCAGCACCGAGGTAAAGGCGATGTCGAAGGACAGCCCTTGCGCCTTCAGCTGGCGGCCGGCCTGCTTCGCTTCGGCCACTCCCTGCGCGGTCAGATCGGGATCCTTCCAGCCGGTGAAGAGATTCTTCAGATTCCATTCGCTCTGGCCGTGCCGCACCAGCACGAGAAGACGGTCGCTCATACTTTCATTCCGTTCAGATTTCTAGAAGTCCTTAAGTCCGAGCACGTCGACCATCGAGTAGAATCCGGGCTTTTGATGGCGCGCCCACAACGCGGCCTTGACCGCGCCTTGGGCAAACATGGTCCGGTCCTCGGCCCGGTGCGTGAGTTCGATGCGCTCCATCGGACCGGCGAAAATCACGCTGTGCTCGCCGGTGACGGTGCCGCCACGCAGGGATGCAAAGCCGATATCGCCCGAACGGCGGGAGCCGGTCAGGCCGTCGCGGCCACGCGCGGAGTGCTGCGCCAGCGCGATCTTGCGGCCCTCGGCCGCCGCCTCGCCCAGCAACAAGGCGGTGCCCGAGGGGGCGTCGATCTTGGCCTTGTGATGCATCTCCAGAACTTCGATATCGAAGCTGTCGTCGAGCGATTGCGCGGCGCGCCTGACCAGCGCCGCCAGCAAATTGACACCGAGGCTCATATTGCCCGATTTGACCACGATGGCGCGCGAGGTGACGCTCCGGATCACGGCCTCGTCCGAAACCGAGAGCCCGGTGGTGCCGATGACATGCACAAGTCCCCGCTCGGCGGCGATCGCGACATTGGCGATGGTCGCGCCCGGAACGGTGAAGTCGAGAATGCCGTCGGCGTTCGCCGACAGCGCCCACAGATCGGCGGAGAGTTTGACGTCATTGGCGGGCAGCCCGGCCAGCACGCCGGCGTCCTTGCCGAGGAGTTCCGAACCGGGCGCCTCGAGCGCGCCGGCGAGGACCGCGCCGGGCGTTTCCGCAATGACGCGCGTCAGCGCGCGGCCCATCCGGCCGCCGGCCCCCGCGACGATCAAGCGCATGTCGGACATGTCGTTACCTCACCCTCGCCGTATAGCGGCAGCGGGCTGTTCCGGCAACCGACCGGCCCTGCGGTCAGGGCTGGACGCCGTCATAGCCTTCGATGATCACCAGGTCGCTGTCGGCATGCGGGCCGCGGATCTTGACCAACCGGGCATATTCCGGCGAATTGTAGCAGGCGAGCGCGGTCTCATAGTCCTTGAATTCAAGCACCACATTGCGCGAGCGCGACGAGCCCTCCTGGCCGATAAAGCGACCGCCGCGAACCAGGAATTTGGCGCCATATTTCGCAAACACCGCGCCGTTCTGCGCGACATATTCCTTGTAGCCGTCCATGTTGTGAACGTCGAGCCGCGCGATCCAGTAACCTTTTGCCATTGGCCTTCTCCTTTTTTGTTCTATAGCGTTTTCGAGCGAAGTGGGTACCGGTTCGCGTGAAGAAAACGCGTCAAAATAAGAAAACTAGAGCCCTGTTCTGATTCAATCAGAACCGAACAGGCTCTAGCCCAGAGCCTGGGCGATCTCCGCCTGGATGGCATTCGCCGCGGCCCTGGGATCGGAAGCCTCCATCACCGGACGTCCTACCACCAGATAGTCCGCCCCGGCGGTGATGGCGCGGGCCGGCGTCATGATGCGCTTCTGATCATCGCTGACAGCCCCCGCCGGCCGAATGCCGGGGGTCACGAGGTTGATCCGAGGGCCGACGATCCTGCGCAAGGCGGCCGCCTCCTCCGGCGAACAGACGAGGCCGTCGACGCCGAGCGCCTGCGCCTGTCGCGCGCGCGCCTCGGCCAGTTCGGAGACGCCGAAGCGATAGCCGGCGTCGTGAAGATCGCGATCGTCATAAGAGGTCAGCACGGTGACGGCGAGGATCTTCAGCCCCGATCCCGCGCCCGCCTCGACCGCTGCCTTCATGGTCTGTGGATAGGCGTGCACGGTCAAAAATGTCGCGCCGAGTTTGGCAATGCTCTCGACGCCGCGCGCCACCGTATTGCCGATGTCGTGCAGCTTGAGATCGGCGAACACCTTCTTGCCGCTGTCGGCGAGGCGGCGCACCAGCGGCAATCCGCCGCCATAGGCGAGCTGATAGCCGATCTTGTAGAATGTCACGCTGTCACCGAGCCGGGCTATCATCGCTTCGGCGGCGGCGACGCCGGGCAGGTCGAGCGCCACAATCAGGCGGTCGCGGGGGGCGATACTGGTCGGCGGCATTTTCCCTCACATCATGCGCTGGGAGACTTCGACCAACTGGCGCACCAGCGCTTGCAGCGCCTCGATATCGGCCGGATGTTTCAGTCGGTCCATGTCGTCATAGGCCTCGCCGGCAAACGATAGCGCAAGCTGGTTCGGGATCACCGTGGCCCGGCAGGCGGACAGGATCAGCCGCAGCGCCGCCAGCGCGCGGGTTCCGCCAAGCTGGCTTTCGGAGGCCGCCGCGATCGCAAAGGCACGCTCGCGAAAGACCTGGCCGCGGGTTTCATGGGCATCCTGCACCCGGGTCACCCAGTCGATCGCATTCTTGACCAACGGCGGCACCGAGGAATTGTATTCCGGCGTCACGACCAGCACGCCATGATGGACGCCGATCATGCGCTTGAGATTGACCGCATGTTTCGGGACGCCTGATTTCGTCTGCAGGTCGCCGTCATAGATCGGCAGCGGAAAATCGCCGAGCGAGATGCGCGTGACATCGGCGCCGGCCTGCGCCAGCTCATAGGCGACGGTCGCCGCTAGCCTCGCATTGAGCGAGCCGGTGCGCAGCGAACCGGGGATCACAAGGATTTTCAGCGCAGGCATGATTCATGGTCGTCGAAGGCGAACCGCGGCCGGGCGGCCGGCGGCATCAGCCCTTGCGATACACCCAGACGCGCGCTGGCGGAAGGTTCATCCAGATGCGCTCGGAGGCTTCGGTGGACACGCCGGGCAGCGATTTCGGAATCGGCGGCGCCACCGAATAGGTGAACTGCACGAACGGCGCCCCCGGTGCCAGCGCGAGGAAAGCATCGCGGATCAACTTCAGGCGGGTGAGCATCGGCTTGGTCACGAGCGGCAGGCCGGACACGACCGCGGAGGCCGGGACTTTCATCACATCCCAGAGCGAATCCCGCAGCGTATAGGCATCGCCCTGCACCACCTTGGCGTGCGGGTAGCGATCGCGCAGCAATGCGCAGAATCCCGGATTGTATTCGACCAGCACAAGGCGTTTCTGATCGATGCCGTGGTCGATCAGCGCGTTGGTGATCGCACCGGTCCCAGGCCCCAGTTCAACCACCGGCCCCTTGGAATTGACATCGACGTACTGCGCCATGGTGCGCGCCAACACCCGGCCGGAGGGCATCACGGCGCCCATGTGCAGAGGCTTTTCGATCCAGGAACGGAGAAAGCGAACTTCGTCGTCGAGACGAAGGGGCTTCTTCAACACGCGCGCGGACGATTGCAATGGCATTTCACTACCAGGCGGGACCGCACTTGTGCGGGAGTGTCAGAATACAGTCATAAAGAGGTATAGGTCAGCGCCGAAACGGTCAAGCCGAATGGTCACTGCGCAGTCGTGCGATTGCCGAAGAAGTCCTTGACCTTAGTGAAGAAACCCGCGGCCTCGGGTTGCGTTGCACCGGACGATAATTTTTCGAACTCGGCCAGCAATTCCTGCTGCTTCCTCGTCAGATTTTGCGGCGTTTCGACCGCGACCTGGACATACATGTCGCCGGTCTGGCGCGAGCGCAGCACCGGCATGCCCTTTGATGCAATGCGAAAACGCCGGCCGGACTGGGTTCCGCCGGGGATTTTTACTTTGGCTTTGCCCTTGTCGATGGTCGGCACCTCGAACTCGCCGCCGAGGGCGGCGGTCACCATCGAGATCGGCACCCGGCAATGCAGATCGGCGCCGTCGCGCTGAAAGAACTGATGCGTGGCGAGCGACAGGAAAATGTAGAGATCGCCCGGCGGCCCGCCGCGAACGCCGGCCTCGCCCTCGCCGGCGAGCCGGATCCGGGTGCCGTCTTCCACGCCTTGCGGAATATTGACCGACAATGTCCGCTCGCGCGTCACCCGTCCTGAGCCCGAACAAGAGGGACAAGGATCTTCGATCATCTGGCCGCGGCCCTGGCAGCCGGGGCAGGTTCGCTCCAGCGTGAAGAAGCCCTGCGCCTGCCGCACACGGCCGGCGCCGCCGCACATCGAACAGGCTTTCGGCCGGGTCCCGGCCTTCGCTCCGGTGCCCGAACAGGACTCGCAGGTGACCGAGACTGGAATCTCGATCTGGGCGGTCTTGCCCTGAAACGCCTCTTCGAGGGTGATTTCCATGTTGTAGCGCAGGTCAGCGCCACGCTCGCGCCCGCCGCCCCGCCCCCGCTGCCCGGCCATGCCGAACAAATCCTCGAAAATATCGGAAAAGGACGAGGCAAAGCCGGCACCGAATCCAGGGCCGCCGCCGCCCTGCTCGAAGGCCGCATGGCCGAACCGGTCATAGGCCGCGCGCTTGTCGCCGTCCTTCAGGACCTCATAGGCTTCGTTGATTTCCTTGAAGCGGATTTCGCTGGCGGCGTCGCCAGGATTGCGGTCCGGATGCCATCTCATCGCGAGCTTGCGGAACGCCGTCTTAAGCTTGGACTCGTCCGCCGTCCGCTCGACTTCCAGGGTTTCGTAATAGCAGCGCTTGGTAGACATCCGTCAAATCCGCCCGAAGTTCGTCGTCATTCCGAGGGAATGCGCTTTGAAAGATGCAGCCTCCGGCTTAACGAAAAATGACCCCCATCCATCGAGACGCTTGTCGCGCTCTGAGGAATGAGGGTCATGGCCGTTCGCCGCTCAGGCAGATTTCTTGTTGTTCTTATCGTCGTCGACCTCGGTGAACTCCGCGTCGACCACGTCATCCTTGGCAGCGTCCTTGGCCGCATCGCTCTCGGCCTGCTGTTTATACATCGCCTCGCCGAGCTTCATCGAGGCCTGCGCCAGCGTGTTGGTCTTGGCCTTGATGGTCTCGGCGTCGTCGCCCTTCAGCGCTTCCTTCAAATCGCTGACGGCGTCTTCAATGACGCGGCGCTCGCTGTCCTCGACCTTGGAACCATGTTCGGCCAGCGCCTTCTCGGTCGAATGCACCAGGCTGTCGGCATGGTTCTTGGCATCGACCGCCTCGCGCCGCTTCTTGTCCTCGGCGGCGTTGGCCTCGGCGTCCTTGACCATCTTCTGGATGTCGGCCTCCGACAAACCACCCGAGGCCTGGATGCGGATCTGCTGCTCCTTGCCGGTGGCCTTGTCCTTGGCCGAGACGTTGACGATGCCATTGGCGTCGATATCGAAGGTCACCTCGATTTGCGGCATGCCGCGCGGCGCCGGCGGAATGCCCATCAGGTCGAACTGGCCGA
>JBDTKD010000586.1:0-11088 GCA_039935515.1 Bradyrhizobium sp. | reverse complement strand
ATCGGGAGTATGGATTCCGGGCTCGCGCTACCGCGCGCCCCGGAATGACGGCGAAGCGGAGCGGCCAAACAGCGCTCAAATGTTCAGCTTTGCACTTGCCATCAGGATCTCGCTTGCGATCTGGCTGGTGCGGCTGGCGAATTCGTCGCGCAGCCGCCGGGCCGCAGCCGGGTCGCTTTCCAGCACGCGCTGAAACACGCTGCGCGCGAGACGAATCACCGTGGAATATTCCATTGCGGTGGCGGTCGCAGGCCGCCGCATCGCGACGACGAGCGCGAGTTCGCCGATCAGGGCGCCGGCCCCCGCCACCGTTTCCGCGCCGCTGGCGTCCTCGATCCGGAATAGCCCGCGCCGCACGATAAATCCGGCATCGGCATCCTCTCCGGCCCGGAACAGCAGATCGCCTCGCGCGACATCGCGCTGCTCGGAGCCGATCGCCAGCATGCGCAGCGCCGCGGTCCCCAACAGGCGCAGGGTCGGGACGCGCTCGAGCAGGGCGACATCATCTTCGATCGACATACAAAACCGATGACCGGGGGCACGCTGAATGCGAATCGCTGCCCCAACCGTATCATGGCACCAGCTTGTAGCCACCCGCTTCCGTCACCAATATCTCGGGGTTGGCGGCGTCCTTCTCGATCTTCTGGCGCAGCCGGTAGATATGGGTTTCCAGGGTGTGGGTGGTGACGCCGGAATTATAGCCCCACACTTCCTGCAGCAGCGTCTCGCGCGACACCGGCAATTGGCCGGCACGGTACAGGAAGCGCAGGATCGCGGTTTCCTTTTCGGTCAGCCGGACTTTCCTGGCATTGGCGCCGGTCAGCATCTTGGACCCGGGCCGGAAACTATAGGGGCCGACCGAGAACACCGCGTCTTCGCTCGCTTCGTGCTGGCGAAGCTGGGCCCGGATCCGCGCCAGCAGGACCGCAAACCGGAACGGCTTGGCGACATAATCATTGGCGCCGGATTCAAGCCCGAGGATGGTATCGGAATCGGTGTCGTGCCCGGTGAGCATGATGATCGGCGCCTTGAAGCCTCCTTTGCGCAAACTACGCACCACTTCACGGCCGTCGGTGTCCGGCAGCCCCACATCCATCAGCACCAGATCCGGCGCATTGGCCTTGGCGGCGCTGGCGCCCTTGGCGCCGGTATCGACCGCGGAAGCTTCGAACTCGTCGTGCAGCGACAATTGCTCCACCAGCGTGTCGCGCAGATCGGTGTCGTCATCCACGATCAGGATCTTGCGGGCATTGGCCATGGCGTACATTCCTGTTGTGGGCCGATGGAAGCGGAAACGCCTCAGCCGGGTCCTGGTTGGTAAATTCCAGCCTGGTCAGTGGTGATTCGCCTTGAGGTAGGGAACTGTTACCGATTCACAAGCCGAAATGCAGTCTATTCGAGAATTCCCCAGCGTCAGATGAATGTCCTGTAATACGGGAAGTGGGACATTTTAGGTCATCAGGCTTATGCGGAGACCCCGCCCTGGATAAAAATAAAGCTATTTCAGATGCTTATAGAGCGACCTGCGCTGATAGGCCGCTGCCGGCGGTCCGGATTCGCGCCGCCGCCGGGAATCGCCGCCGGGGCTGGCTCACGGCCGGCACCCAAACCATCCCGGTTGCGCTCGGGCGCAGCGGCATTCTCGCCAACAAACGCGAAGGCGACGGCGGAACCCCCATGGGCACGTTCCGGCCGCGGCAATTGTGGTGGCGCGCCGACCGTCACCCGCGGCCGCGCACGTTTTTGCCGGTGCGCGCCATCGGTCCGGAAGACGCCTGGTGCGAAGACCCCGCCAGCCCCCATTACAACCAACCAATGCGGCTGGACCGCGGCCGCCCCGGCGACCGGCTGACGCGCGACGACCGGCTGTACGATTTCATTGTCGAGATCGACCATAACAGCTGCCCGCGCATCGCCGGCCGCGGCAGCGCCGTCTTCCTGCATCTGGCACGCGAGAATTTCGCGCCCACCGCCGGCTGCGTTTCGATGACCCCATCGGCCATGCTGCGGCTGCTGGCGCGACTGGGACCGGAGACCAGGATTGTGATTGGCTGACGCCGTTCGGAGAAAGCAGAACCATGCTCGATAACAACCAGATCGCGGCGGCATCACGGACCCTGCACGATCATTGGCGCGCCGGCACCAAGCTCGCCGCGCTCGAATCATCGCAGCGACCGCGCGACCGCGCCGAAGGCTATGCGATCCAGGCGCCGCTCGCGGCGTATTCGACCGGGCGCCTGTTCGGCTGGAAAATCGCAGCCACCAGCGAGGCCGGCCAGAAGCACATCAATGTCGACGGCCCGATGGCGGGGCGCATTCTGAGCGAGACCGTGATCGCCGATGGCGGCACGGCGTCCATGGCCGGCAACGAGATGCGCGTCGCCGAACCCGAATTCGCCTTTCGCATGGCCGCCGATCTGCAGCCGCGATCGGCGCCCTACACCGTGCAGCAGGTGCTCGACGCTGTCGGCACACTGCATCCGGCGATCGAGATTCCCGATTCGAGGTATTCGGATTTCGTCAGCGCCGGCGCCGCGCAAATCATCGCGGACAACGCCTGCGCCCATCTGTTCGTGCTCGGCGCGCCCGCGACGTCGAACTGGCGCGCGCTCGATCTTGTCGAGGAGAGACCCGTGATCAGACTGCGCGGGCGGCAATTCATCGGCCATGGCAAGAACGTGCTCGGCGATCCCCGGATCGCGCTGGCATGGCTCGCCAACGAACTTGGCCTGCTCGGCGTGACGCTGAGAGCCGGCGAGATCGTCACCACCGGCACCTGCCATCCGCCGCTGCCGATTCAATCCGGCGACCGGGTCGAGGCCGATTTCGGGGTTCTGGGCCAGGTGTCGGTCGGATTCGAATAGATTATTCCTTCTCGATGTCGTCCCGGCGAACGCCGGGACCCATAACCACCGGTTTTAGTTGCGGCAAAGCCGTCTGCCACCTTTATCAATCGAAAAGCCGCGGCGTATGGGTCCCGCTCGCGCGGAGCCTGTCATCGGGCGCGCGTTCGCGCGACCCGTTGGCTTGGCCGGGACGACGAATTTTCACCGCTTTCCGAAAATCGCCGAGCCGACACGCACATGGGTAGCGCCGAGCTGGATCGCGATGGCGAAATCGGCGCTCATGCCCATCGACAGATGCTTCAGTCCATTGCGCGCGGCGATCTTCGCGGTCAGCGCAAAATGCGGCGCCGGTGCCTCGTCGAGCGGCGGAATGCACATCAGGCCGGAAATCGACAGGCCGTATCGGTCGCGGCAGTTCGCAAGGAAGTCGTCCGCCTCGGCTGGTGCCACGCCTGCCTTCTGCGGCTCCTCCCCGGTGTTGAGCTGGACGAACAATTGCGGCCGGCGTTTTTGAGAAACGATTTCCTTGGCTAACGCTTCGCAAATGCTGGGACGGTCGACTGAATGAATGGCGTCGAACAGCGCCACCGCGTCCTTTGCCTTGTTGGATTGCAGCGGACCGATCAAATGCAGGCCGATGCCGGGGAAAGCCGTCATTAACCCTGGCCACTTCGCCTTGGCTTCCTGCACGCGATTTTCGCCGAATATGCGCTGCCCGGCGCCGATGACCGGCTTGATCGCATCGGCCTCGAAGGTCTTCGACACCGCGATCAGGGTTACCGAATTGCGCTCACGGCGCGCATCCTTGCAAGCGCGCGCGATGCCGTGTTCCACCGTGGCAAGCCCGCTTGGTAAAAACGGAGTTTTCGGCGAGGATCGTTCGGGCGTCATATTAACTGCCAGTGGTGTGTATTTACGGAGTCGTTCGAATTTTACCCAGTTCGGGAAAGGCTCCTTGAACCGTTCCGCCCTATCCTGCACGCGGGGTCGGGGATACAGATGTCGCGCTTCACTTTCAATCGCAAACGAGCCAAACTCAAGAAGCTTCTTGGGATTCGCGCCCGACTGGCATTGCTGGCGCTGATCCTGGTGGCGCCGCTGATGCTGGAACGCGCCCGCTCGCTCGAGGATGCCCGCGCCCAGCTGATCGAGCAGGCCTCCCAGGAATTCTCCAACCTCGCCCAGCACAGCGCAGATACCCAGCGCGAAGTGATCTCATCGGTCGAGACCATGCTGAAATCGGCCGCCTATATCCGCGCCTCGGCGGGAGGCATGGGCCATAGCTGCGACATGCTGCGGGCAAGCCTGCCGGTCAACCTGCCGTGGATCAGCAGCCTGTCGATCGCCGGCAGGGACGGACACATCCAGTGCTCGACCAACAACACGCTGGTCGGCATCGACCTCAGCGGGCGGCAGTATCTCAAGAAGGTGCGGGAAAATCGCAACTTCGTTTTCAGCGACTTTCTGTTCGCGATCTCCACCGATCGTCCGATCGTGATCGGAGCCTATCCGGTCTCGGCCATCGACAGGGATTCGGATTCGGTGATCGTCGCCGGCATCAATCTCAACTGGTTGTCGAAGATCATGAGCAATCTGTCCGGCCGGCCCGGCATCACGGCGGTCTTGATCGACAGCGCCGGGATCGTGATGGCGGCACCGGCGGACGAGGCGAGTCTGATCGGCCGGGCGCTGGATACCGTGCCAGTGTTGTCGGCCATCGCCGAACAGGCGATCGATTCGAAGGCCGCGCAGGGGTCGATGTCGTTCACCGCCGCCGACGGTTCCAGCCGCGCGCTTCGCTTCGCCCGGATTGCCGGTACACAATCGCGCCTGATCGTCAGTGTCGACGAAACCAAGGTGACCGCGGCCATCAATCGCGAGATCCGCACCGCCTATCTGCAGCTCTGCTTCGTCTGCCTGTTCGTGCTGCTTGGCGCGCTGATCGCCGCGGAGAAGCTCATCATTCATCCGATCGAAATCATGGCGGCGATGACCAAACGCTTCGGCCAGGGCGACGGGTCGGCGCGCGTCGCGCGCAGCCGGCTGCCCGCCGAATTTATCCCGCTCGCCCTCGCCTTCAACGCCATGGCGGCCCGGTTGACCGAACGCGAGCGCGAACTGGTCGCCACCAACGATCGGCTGACGGTGATGGCGTCGATCGACATGCTGTCCGGTCTCGCCAACCGGCGCGGATTTCAGAGCCGGCTCGACTTCGAATGGATGAAGGCCCAGCAGCAAGATGCCGAGATTTCGCTGCTGATGATCGATGTAGATCACTTCAAGCTCTACAATGACAGCTACGGCCATCCCGAGGGCGATAGCTGCCTCTCGAGGCTCGGCGAAACGCTGTCTGGAATTGCGGCCGAGACCATGGGCTTTGCCGGGCGCTATGGCGGCGAGGAATTCTGCCTGTTGCTGCCGAACACCGATACGGCCCGCGCGCTGCAGATCGGGGAGATGGTGCGCCAGGCGGTCTGGAACCTGGCGATGCCGCACACCACCAGCGTGTATCGGCACGTCACCGTCAGCATCGGGGTGGCCTCAGCCCGGCCCAACGGCGCCCAGCAGCCGGGCGACCTGGTCGAGGCCGCCGACGCCGCGCTCTATGCCGCCAAGCACCGCGGCCGCAACGCCGTCGTCGAGCACGGCTTTGCCCAATTGACCGACGGCGCGAGCGGCGTGGCGATGGCGAGCTAGCGCAATTTCGACCTCAATGGCTTCATCCTTCGAGACGCATCGCTTCGCGATGCTCCTCTGGATGAGGTCTCGGGAGAGGCAACAATGATTCGAGTGAACCGGAAAGCGCTTTAGCTGGTCGAACCCCGGCCGCGGTCGAGCCAGACCGCCGCTCCTTCTGACCGTCCAACCCGTTGACCGCAAAGCCGCTTTTGTGGCCTAAAGCCTGTGCGGTTCTGATTGAATCGGAACCGGGCTTTAGCTTCTTGTTTTGACGCGTTTTCTTGACGCGAACCGGTAGCCACTTCGCTCGAAAACGCTATAGTCCGGCCGGCCTGAAAACCGGCCGAATCCAGCAAAAACCCTGCGATCCCCATGACATCCGAACGCTACAACGCCCGTGAATCCGAGCCGCGCTGGCAGCGCCAATGGGACCGCGAGGGCATTTTCACCAGCAAAAACGACGATCCGCGGCCAAAATATTACGTGCTCGAGATGTTCCCCTACCCGTCCGGGCGCATCCATATCGGGCATGTCCGCAACTATACGCTGGGCGACGTGCTGGCGCGTTTCATGCGCGCCAGGGGCTATAATGTGCTGCATCCGATGGGCTGGGACGCGTTCGGGCTGCCGGCGGAAAATGCCGCGATCGAGCGCAAGGTCGCGCCCAAGGCGTGGACCTACGACAATATCGCGGCAATGAAAAAACAGTTGCAGTCGATCGGGTTGTCGCTCGACTGGAGCCGGGAATTCGCGACCTGCGATCCCTCTTATTACAAGCACCAGCAGAAGATGTTCCTGGACTTCCTGCGCGCGGGACTGGCCGAGCGCGAACAGCGCAAGATCAACTGGGATCCGGTCGACATGACCGTGCTGGCGAACGAGCAGGTGATCGACGGCCGCGGCTGGCGCTCCGGCGCGCCGGTCGAACAGCGCGAGATGAAGCAATGGGTGTTCAAGATCACCAAATATGCCCAGGAGCTGCTGGACGCGCTCGATACGCTCGACCGCTGGCCCGACAAGGTGCGGTTGATGCAGCGCAACTGGATCGGGCGTTCCGAGGGCCTGCTGATCCGCTTTGAACTCGATCCGGCGACCTCGCCGTCCGGCGAGAGCGAGCTCAAGATATTCACCACGCGCCATGACACGCTGTTCGGCGCCAAGTTCATGGCGATCGCGCCGGATCATCCGCTGGCGCAGGCTGCTGCCGCAAAAAATAAAAAGCTCGCCGAGTTCATTGCCGAGGCCAAGCGCCACGGCACCGCGCAGGAAATCATCGACACCGCCGAGAAGCTCGGCTTCGATACCGGCATCCGGGCAATTCATCCGTTCGATCCGAACTGGAAGCTGCCGGTCTACGTCGCCAATTTCGTGCTGATGGAATACGGCACCGGCGCCATCTTCGGCTGCCCGGCGCATGACCAGCGCGACCTCGACTTTGTCAACAAATACGGGCTCGGCAACACGCCGGTGGTCTGTCCCGAGGGCCAGGATCCGAACACCTTCGTCATCACCGACATCGCCTATGACGGCGACGGCCGCATGATCAATTCGCGCTTCCTCGACGGCATGACGATCGAGCAGGCCAAGGAAGAGGTTGCCCGGCGCCTGGAAGCGGAGCTGCGCCCGCTCCCCAACCCTCCCCGGCAAGTGGGGGAGGGAGCGGTGGGGGCGGTCGGCGAGCGCCAGGTGAATTTCCGGCTGCGCGACTGGGGCATCTCGCGCCAGCGTTATTGGGGTTGTCCGATCCCGGTGATCCATTGCCCGGCCTGCGACGTCGTGCCGGTGCCGGACCAGGACCTGCCGGTGGTATTGCCGGAGGATGTCCGTTTCGACAAACCCGGCAACGCGCTCGACCATCACCCGACCTGGAAGTACGTCAGCTGCCCGCAATGCGGCGGCAAGGCCGTGCGCGAAACCGACACCATGGATACCTTTGTGGATTCGTCGTGGTATTTCGCGCGTTTCACCGATCCGTGGAACGCGACGGCGCCGACCACGCCCGCGGTGGCGGACCGGATGATGCCGGTCGACCAGTATATCGGCGGCGTCGAACACGCGATCCTGCATCTATTGTACAGCCGCTTCTTCACCCGCGCGATGAAGGCCACCGGCCATATCGACATCAAGGAGCCGTTCGCCGGCATGTTCACCCAGGGCATGGTGGTTCACGAGACCTATCAGAAGGCCGACGGCAGTTACGTGACGCCCGCCGAGGTGAAGGTCGAGGCCGGTGCCAACGGCCGCCACGCCAGTCTGATCGACACCGGTGCCGAGGTCGCGATCGGCCCGATCGAGAAGATGTCGAAGTCGAAGCGCAACACTGTCGACCCCGACGACATCATCGCCACCTATGGCGCCGATGTCGCACGCTGGTTCATGCTGTCGGATTCGCCGCCCGACCGCGACGTGATCTGGAGCGACGAGCGCGTCCAGGGCGCCTCACGCTTTGTGCAGCGGCTGTGGCGGCTGGTCAACGAATCCGCCGAACTGGCCAAATCCGCCCCGCAGGCGCGGCCGACGGCGTTCAGCACCGATGCGCTGGCGCTGCGCAAGGGCGCCCACAGCGCGCTGGACAAGGTCTCGACCGGGATCGAGAGACTGCATTTCAACGTCTGCCTCGCCTATATCCGCGAATTCACCAACGCGCTCGCCGAGGTGCTCGGCCGCGGGGAACAGCCGGCGCCGGACCTGGCATGGGCGATGCGCGAGGCAGTCGTCATCCTGGTTCAACTGTTTGCGCCGATGATGCCGCATCTGGCGGAGGAATGCTGGCGGCTGCTGGGGCAGCCGGGTCTGGTTTCGGAGGCCACTTGGCCGCAAATCGAACGCGATTTGCTGGTTGAAGACACGGTGATGCTGGTGGTCCAGGTCAACGGCAAGAAGCGGGGAGAGGTCACGGTGGCGAGCGGTGCCCAAAATCCGGAAATTGAGGCTGCCGTTTTGGCCCTCGATGCAGTAAAACAAGCCTTGGGCGGCAAGGCTGTCCGCAAAGTGATCATCGTGCCGATGAGGATCGTCAATGTCGTTGGCTAGCGCTCGCATCGCCGCCCGGCTTGTGGCCGTGGCCGCTCTCGCGGCGCTGACGGCCGGCTGCTTCCAGCCGATGTATGCGGAGCACGCCGACGGCACCGGTCTGCGCGACAAGCTGATGACGGTGGACCTTCCTCCCGTCGACAAACCCAACGCCTCGCGGGAGGCGCGGGTCGGGGTCGCAATCCGAAATGCGCTCGCCTTCAAGCTGTACGGCACTGCCACCGGGGCGCCGCCGCTCTATCGGCTCGTCCTCAAATTCTCGAGCAGTCGCTCGTCACTGATGGTCGATACCAATACCGGATTGCCCACCAGCGAGAATTACAACCTCGATGTGCAATTCAATCTGGTCGAGATCGCGACCGACAAATCGGTCATGAACGGCGCGACCTTCTCGCACGTCTCCTATGACATCCCCGGCAGCTATCAGCGTTTCGCGCGGTCCCGCGCCTTCCGGGACGCGGAGGATCGCGCCGCCCAGGAAATCGCCGAGCATATCCAGACCCGGCTCGCCTCCTACTTCTTCGCCGGGACGTGAGTCGCCCTGTGGGCTTACCCTGATGGTTGCGCTGCGCGGCAGGGAAATCGATGCCTATCTCGCCCGGCCCGATCCGGGGCGGCCGATCGTCCTGCTCTATGGTCCGGACGCCGGGCTGGTGCGCGAGCGCGCCGACGCACTGCTGGCATCGGCGGTCGATGACCTCAAGGATCCGTTTTCGCTGGTGAGACTCGACGGCGACGAACTCGCCGCCGAGCCGTCGCGGCTGGTCGAGGAAGCCATGACCATCCCGCTGTTCGGCGGCCGCCGCGCGATTCGCGTCCGCGCCGGCTCGCGCAGCTTTGCCGGCGGCATCGATGCGCTGGCCGATTCGCCGATCAAGGATTGCCGCATCGTCATCGAGGCCGGAGAGCTCCGGCCGGAATCGCCGCTGCGCAAGGCCTGCGAGCGCGCCAAAACCGCGGTCGCGATCGCCTGCTATCCCGACGGCGAGCGCGATCTGGCCAAACTGATCGACGACGAATTGCGGCTGTCGAACCTGCGCATCGCGCCGGAGGCGCGCGCGACGCTGACGGCGCTGCTCGGCGGCGACCGCCAGGCCTCGCGCAACGAGCTGCGCAAGCTCGCACTCTATGCCCATGGCGAGACCGAGGTCACACTCGAGGACGTGGTGGCCGTCGTCGCCGACGCCTCCGAGCTCAAGATCGATCCGATCGTGGACGGCGCCTTTGCCGGCAAGCCCGAGCTGGTCGAAGCCGAATTCGCCAAGGCCGTGGTCGCCGGTACCTATCCAGGCGCGATCATTGCCGCCGCGCAACGCCAGGCCGCGTGGCTGCACAAATCCGCGCTCGCAATCGCCGAGGGAACGGCGGTCGCGACCCTGCTCGACAGCGGCTTTCCCCGCCTGCATTTCTCGCGCAAGGGCGCTGTCGAAACCGCGTTGCGCCAGTTCAGCCCGGCGCGGCTATCGTCGATCATCGAGCAGCTCGCCACCGCCGCGCTGGAGATGCGCAAACAGGCGCCGCTTGCCGCCGCGATCGCGCAACGCACCCTATTGTCGATTGCCGTCAATGCCAAACGGCGGGGGTGAGACGAACAGGCCAACCGGCGCATCCCGTGGCCTCGTGGTTCGAGACGCGCCTTCGGCGCTCCTCACCATGAGGGTTTGACAAGACCCGGACCTCATCCAGAGGAGCATCGCGAAGCGATGCGTCTCGAAGGATGAAGCCACGATGCCGAAAAACTAATTTGTCTTGTCTAGTCGCCGCACGATCTCGTCGAGCTGTTCGAGGTCGCGGTAGCGGATCAGCACGGTGCCGCCGGGATTGCGGTGGTCGACGCTGACCGCAAGGCCGAGCGCGTCGCTGACCCGCTTTTCCAGCGCCATGGTGTCGGGGTCTTTCACCTTGCCGCCGCGCGCCTTCTGCGGCTTGCGCACCGGCACGCCCTCGACATGCGCGAGCGCCTCGGCCTGACGCACATTGAGGCCTTCCTCGACAATGCGTTTGGCGGCGGCGGCCGGATCGGGCACGCCGATCAGCGCGCGGGCGTGACCCGCCGATAGCTGGCCCGAGGCGATGTAGGCCTGCACCTCGGCCGGCAATTTGGTCAACCGCATCATGTTGGCGACGTGGCTGCGGCTCTTGCCGACGATTTTCGCGATGTCGTCCTGGCTGCGTTTGAACTCGCCGGCGAGCGCGTGGTAGCCCTGCGCCTCTTCCATTGCGTTGAGATCTTCACGTTGCACGTTTTCGATGATCGCGATCTCGAGCGCGTCGCTGTCGCTGACATCGACCGGCACGATCGGCACCTCGTGCAGGCCGGCGAGCTGCGCGGCGCGCCAGCGGCGTTCACCGGCGACGATCTCGTAGCGGTCCTGCGCGCCCTTGACCGCACGCGCCACGATCGGCTGGATCACGCCGTGCTGCCTGATCGAGTCGGCCAATTCGCCGAGCTCGATATCGGAAAAATCACGGCGCGGATTGCGCGGATTGGGTTTGAGGAATTCGATCGGCACCTTGCGCTGGCCGCGCG
>JBDTKD010000585.1:0-5426 GCA_039935515.1 Bradyrhizobium sp. | reverse complement strand
CCCGCGCCGCGCTGGCCAAGACCGGACCCGCCGATCTGGTGGTGGCGAGCTACATGATCGGCGAGACCGGCGAGACGGAGCGACACGCGCTTGCCGAGCTGATGTGGGCGAGGACCAGGGACATGCTGCTGATCGTCGAGCCCGGCACTCCCGCCGGTTACGCCACCATCATCGCGCTGCGGCAGCAATTGATTGCGTCCGGCGCGCATGTCGCCGCGCCCTGCCCGCATGAACGCGCCTGTCCGCTGGCCGCGCCCGACTGGTGCCATTTCACCCAGCGCCTGCCGCGCTCGCGCGCGCACCGGCAGGTCAAGGCCGCCGAGCTCGCCTATGAGGACGAGAAATTCGCCTATGTCGTGCTGAGCCGCGTGGCGGTCGAACCGCGTCGTGCCCGCGTGCTGGCGCAGCCCGATATCGGCAAGGTGGAAGTGACCGCGAAACTCTGCACGCCAACCGGTCTTGCCGCGATAAAGGTGCCGCGGCGGGCCAAAACCGACTACGCCCGCGCCAGGCGCTGGCGGTGGGGCGACGCGGTGATGGAGCACGGTTAACCTCGTCGCGGCGAGAACGGCCTCCTGAACCAATCCCGCCTTGCGCCCGACCGGGCGGATGCCCACCTCCGTTCACTCGAATCATTGTTGCTTCTGCCGAGGCCTCATGGTTCGAGACGCGCGAGGGCGCGCTCCTCACCATGAGGGTCTGTCAGAGTCCTCGTCCTGAGGAGCATCGCGAAGCGATGCGTCTCGAAGGATGAAGCCATTGAGGCGGAAATTGCGCTAGGTTACAGACATTCCGTCGCCTCATCAGGAGTCTTTGCCATGTCGACCGGCTGGATCGTTATCGGGGTTATCGTCATTCTCGTGCTGTTTGCGTTCGCGGCCTACAACCGTCTCGTCGCGCTCGGCCAGCGGGTCGGTCAGGCCTACGCCGACATCGACGTGCAGCTCAAGCAGCGTCACGACCTGATCCCGAACCTGCTGGAAACCGTGAAGGGCTATGCCGCCCATGAGCGTGGCACGCTCGACGACGTGGTAAAGGCCCGCAATGCCGCTATGTCCGCGCAGGGACCGGGCCAGGTCGCCGCCGCCGAGAACCAGTTGAGCGGCGCGCTGGGCCGGCTGATCGCGTTGTCCGAGGCCTATCCCGACCTCAAGGCCAACGCCAACTTCCAGCAACTGGCCAACGAACTGTCCGACCTCGAGAACAAGATCGCCGCCAGCCGCCGCTTCTTCAACAACGCCGTTCAGGAATACAACACCGGCATCCAGCAGATGCCCGCCGCCCTGTTCGCCGGGATGTTCGGCTTTGCCCGCAAGGATTTCTTCGACCTCGGCGCCACCCGCGCCGAAGTCGAACAGGTGCCGACGGTGAAGTTCTGAAGACGGCAACGATCCCGGTCGGGCAGCCCATCATGGCCGCATACGGTCTTTACACGCACATCGCATCGAACAGGTTGCGTTCCGTGCTGCTGCTCGCGGGGCTGTTCGTGCTGGTCTATGTCATGGTCTATGCCGGCGCGCTGATCATCGAGGCGATCAACGACAGCGGCCGGCCGGCCGACTACTATTTGACGGTGGCGCTGAACGATGTCATCCGCACCCTTCCCTACTCGACCGGGGCGGCCGCGCTCTGGATCGTGATCGCCTACTTCTTCCATCAATCGATCGTCGATGCCGTCACCGGCGGCGAAGACGTGACCCGCCAGCAGCAGCCGCGGCTGTATAATCTGCTGGAAAATCTCTGCATCTCGCGCGGCATCCCGATGCCGAAGCTGAAGATCGTGGAAAGCGAGGCGTTGAACGCCTACGCCACCGGGCTCAACCGGCGGCAATATGCGGTCACCGTCACTACCGGCCTGTTGAACGCGCTCAACGACCAGGAAATCGAGGCGGTGCTCGGCCATGAACTGACCCACATCCGCAACGGCGACGTGCAGATGATGGTGATCGCCGTGATCATCGCTGGCGTGGTTGGCTTCTTTGCCGAGCTGTTCTTCCGCAGTTACTTCAACTTCAACTATGGCTGGGGTTACGGCCGCCGCGGTTCGTGGTCGTCTTCTTCCTCGTCCTCCTCCTCGGACAACGGCGACCGCAAGGGTTCGGGCGGCGCCGCGATCGTCATCATCATTGTCGCGGTCGCGCTGATCGCGCTGGCGTGGCTGCTGTCGCAACTGGTCCGGCTGGCGCTGTCGCGATCGCGCGAACTGCTTGCCGATGCCGGTTCGGTCGAGCTGACGAAGAACCCCGATGCCATGATCTCGGCCTTGCGCAAGATCGAGAACCGCGGCGAACTGCCCGGCGCGACCTCGGCGGTGATGGAATTATGCGTCGACAATCCGCGCGAAGGTTTTTCCGACCTGTTTGCAACCCATCCCTCGGTGGACCAGCGGGTGCAGGCGCTGGTCCAATATGCCGGCGGTCACGATCCCGGGCCCCTGGCGCTGCCATTGGATCAGCCGGACGGTCCGCCGCAGGAGCCAGCCAATGGCCAGCTTCCGCCGCCGTCACGGCCCGGTCCATGGGGGGACGCCAGCGATCCCGCCGACGCCTCTTCCGACCCGCCGCAGGGGCCGTCGCAGGGACCTTGGGGCCGACACTAGATTAGACCATTATCCAGCACCGCGGCTTCATCCTTCGAGACGCGCGCAAGCGCGCTCCTCAGGATGAGGTCTTGACCCTCATGGTGAGGAGCGTGGCAACGCCACGCGTCTCGAACCACGAGGCCCTCTGGATGCGCGCTCAAGATTCGACCCAGCCGGAAAATGGTTTAGTCTAGCGCAGCGGAGCGGCGTGGTCCAAAGCCGCCACAGCGTTAACGACATCGGCAGCGATTATCC
The DNA here is from genome assembly GCA_039935515.1 of Bradyrhizobium sp. Classification (GTDB taxonomy): domain Bacteria; phylum Pseudomonadota; class Alphaproteobacteria; order Rhizobiales; family Xanthobacteraceae; genus Bradyrhizobium. The sequence goes on along the minus strand of JBDTKD010000585.1, from coordinate 2,590 downwards.
GCAAAGGCTCTCTAAAGAATTGAATTCTCCCTTGTTTCTGCCATGTTCGCGCCCAAAGCAGGGACAGGTACATGACGGTCGCCGCGGCGACCCGGGGCGCGTAAGGGAAGTTCATGGCGAAGCCAGTAGTGATCGTGGTAGGCGCTGATAAGGGCGGGGTCGGCAAGACCACGGTCTCGCGAACCGTGCTCGACTATTTCAATGCCAACAACGTGCCCACCCGCGCCTTCGATACCGAGTCGCCCCGCGGCACCCTGAAGCGCTTCCATCCCGAGATCACCGAAATCGTCGACATGACGTCGACCTCGGATCAGATGAAGATCTTCGATACCCTCAACGCCGTGGTGCCCTCGGTCACCGTGATCGACGTCCGCGCCGGCCTGTTGTCGCCATCGCTGGCCTCGCTGCGTGACATCGGCTTTCTCGACGCCGCGAAGTCAGGGCAAATCACCTTTGCCGTGTTCCACATTCTCGGCCCGTCGATCGCCTCGCTCGACGAGATCGCGGAGACCGCGAATTTCATGCAGGGCGCGAAATACTTCCTGGTGAAGAACTTCATCAACAATACGAGCTTCTTCGAATGGGATCAGGCGACCTACAATTCCTATTTCCACCGCATCAAGGACGCCACCGAGATCACCATCCCCAAGCTGAATGAAATGGCCTATGAGCAGGTCGAGGTCGCCTCGGTTCCGTTCCTGAAATTTGTCGCCAACAAGGGCATGAATGAGGACGCCGCGAATTATTCCTTTGTGCTGCGCGGCTATGTCCGGCACTGGCTCGCCAATGTCTGGAGCGAATTCGACCGCATCAAGCTGACCGACCTGGCCGGTTCCAAACCGAGCGGGCGCGGCGGCGAAAAATAATTGCGCCCGAACAGGATTTGGCTGGATTGGACGGCGAATTCACCCGATATAGCGCGTGATGAGCCGCACGCCCGTCTACATCATCTGCTCACCTCGCCCGCTGGTCGGCAAGACGCTGGTCGCGCGGCTGCTCGGCGAATTCCTGCTGCTGAAGGACGGCGCGGTGAATGCGTTCGACGTCAATCTGAAAGAGCCGGCGCTGCTCGACTATCTTCCCGGGATCACCGAGACCGCCGAAGTCGACGACACCTATGGCAAGATGGCGCTGATGGACCGCCTGATCGTCCATGACGGGATCACCAAGGTGATCGATCTCGGCTTCCATGCCTATGACGAGTTCTTCAAGATGTCCGACGAAATCGGCTTCATGAAAGAGGCGGCACGGCGCGGCGTGGCGCCGGTCGTCCTGTTCCTGGCCGATACCGACCGTGTCTCGGCACGCAGCCACGCCACGCTGCGCCAACAGGTTCCCGCGACCGCGCTGGTGACCATCGACAACGAATATGTGGTGCGCGGCGAGCTGCCCGAGGCGTTTTCACACGGTCCGGTCCTGCGCATCGCCGCGCTGCCGGTATTCCTGAAGACCTATATCGATCGCCTGACCTTCTCGTTCACCGACTATCTGCGTCACGAGAAGGATCAATCGACCGAACTGCATCAATGGATCCGCAGGAATTACCTCAGCTTTCGCGAGCTCGAGCAGAGCCTGATTCTGCGGGAGCCGTGACGTCGTCCCTGCGAACGCATCGCCTTCGCGGGGGGGCGACACCACGCTCAATGACCCTCGAACGTCATCAGCGTTCGCACCGGCACGTCCATCGCCCGCAGCTTTGCCGCCCCGCCGAGATCCGGCAGGTCGATGATAAAGCAGGCCGCGACCACATCGGCGCCGATCTGACGCAGCAGTTTCACGGCGCCCTCCGCCGTGCCCCCGGTGGCGATCAAATCGTCGACCACGATCACGCGCTCGCCGGGATGAATGGCGTCGGCGTGCATCTCCATTTCATCGAGGCCGTATTCCAGCGAATAGGCAATCCGCACGGTGGTGTGCGGCAGCTTGCCCTTCTTGCGGATCGGCACGAAGCCGGCGGAGACCTGATGTGCCACCGCGCCGCCCAGGATGAAGCCGCGCGCCTCGATGCCGGCAACCTTGTCGATCTTCGAGCCGGCCCACGGATGCACCAGCTCGTCGACCGCGCGGCGGAAGGCGCGGGCGTCGCCGAGCAGCGTGGTGATGTCGCGAAACAGGATTCCCGGCTTGGGATAGTCCGGAATGGTGCGAACGGCTGCCTTCAAATCATATTCAAAAGTCATCGGTTTCTCTTTGTCCAGTCGTCATTGCCGTGCCAGGGGGAGAATTTGTAGCCTGGATGGAGCGAAGCGAAATCCGGGGACATTCTCACCCCCGTGAGATTCCCGGATTGCGCTGCGCTCCATCCGGGCTACGACGTCATTGCGAGCGCAACGAAGCAATCCAGATTTTCTCTGCGGCCGTGGATCGCTTCGCTTCGCTCGCAATGACGGATCATCCTCAATTCACGTTCAGCCGGAATGCGTTCTCGACAATGCGCAGGCCGACTTCGCCGCCCAGCGACATCAGCGACTCCGGATGAAACTGGACGCCGCCGACCGGCAAGGTCTTGTGCTCGATCGCCATGGCGACGCCGTCCTCGGTGCTGGCCGTGACCGTCAGCACTTCGGGCATGCCGTCGCGCTCGACATAG
>JBDTKD010000584.1:0-10646 GCA_039935515.1 Bradyrhizobium sp. | reverse complement strand
CTGCTCGGCCTGTTTACGGTCTCGATCGGGCTGCCGTTCTTTGCACTCGCGGCCAATAACCCGCTGCTGCAGGCCTGGTTCGTCCGCACCGGTCATTTCAACGGCCCCGATCCGTATTTCCTCTACGCCTCCTCGAACGTCGGCAGCTTCCTGGCGCTGCTGTCCTACCCGGTGCTGCTGGAACCGATGTTCACGTTGCGCACCCAGAACCTGCTCTGGAGCGGCGGTTATGGCGTGTTGATCGTCCTGATCGCCGGTTGCGGCTTGCTGCTGCTGCGCTCACCGGCGACAGAAGCGGCGGACAGGCCGGCGGGCGAGCGCGCTGCGCCGGCGCCGCCCTGGATGCTGCGCGCGCGCTGGATCTTTCTCGCCGCGGTGCCGTCGGGCCTGCTGATCGCGGTGACCGCTCACATTTCCACCGACGTTGCTGCAGCGCCGCTGCTCTGGGTGCTGCCGCTGTCGCTTTATCTGTTGACCTGGGTGCTGGTGTTCCAGTCGCGCCCGCTGTTGCCGCATCGCTGGATGCTGATTGCGCAGCCGCTGGCGATCGCCGGCGTCGTGATGCTGCTCGCAATCGGCGGCGAGCAGAACCTGCTGCTGACGCTGGGCGGGCATCTGTTGTGCTTTTTCGTGATTGCCATGGCCTGCCATGGCGAGCTGGCGCGCTCCCGGCCGGCGGCGCGGTATCTGACCGGCTTCTATGTCGCGCTCTCGTTCGGCGGCATGGTCGGCGGATTGTTCGCCGGCCTGATCGCGCCTTTCACTTTCTCGTGGATCGCGGAATATCCGATCCTGCTGGCGCTGGCGGCGCTGTGCCGTCCGGCCGCTGGCGAGGAGCGGCTGCCGCGCTGGAGCCGCTGGTACTGGCCGCTGCTCGCCGTCGTCGCGGTGGCCCTGGTCGCGCCGGCCTGGTCGGATGGCAGGCTGATGGGATGGCTTGGTGACCACCGGGTCTGGGTGAGCGGCGCCACAGGCCTGTTGTCGGCCTTGCTGGCGCTCGGACTGCAGGCGAACCGCTGGAAGATCTTCGCCACCGTCGTTGTGGCGCTGGTACTGATCCGCGCCTATCCGTCGGATGACGGACGGGTGGAAACCGTGCGCAGCTTTTTCGGCGTTCACAAGATCGTGGTGACGCCGAACGGCCAGTATCACGTGCTGATGCACGGCACCACGATCCACGGCGCCCAGAAATTCCAGAACGACGACGGCACGCCCGTCACCGGCCGGCCTGAACCGATCTCCTATTATCACCAGGACGGCGGCATCGGTCAGGCGATCACCGCGATCCGCGCGCGCAAGGGCGGCCCGCTTCGGGTCGCGGTGATCGGCCTCGGCGCCGGCACGCTCACCTGCGCATCGAAGCCGGGCGAGACCTGGAGGTTTTTCGAGATCGACCAGTCGATGGTCGATACCGCGCGCGACCTCCGGTATTTCACCTTCATCCGCAATTGCGAGCCGGACTTGAAGCCGGTGATCGGCGACGCGCGGCTGACCTTTGCCAAGGAGCCGGACGGCAGCTACGATCTGATCATTGTCGACGCCTATTCGTCGGACGCGATTCCGATCCATCTTGCGACGAAGCAGGCGATGCAGATCTACAGGGACAAGCTCGCGCCGCAGGGCGCCGTGGTGATGCATGTCTCCAACCGGCATCTGGAACTGGCCAGTGTCGTCGTCGGCATCGCCGAGGCCAACGATCTCATGAGCTGGGTCTATAACGAGGATTCCAATCGCGACGGCGAATACATCTTCGCGACATCCGTCGTGGTCTCGGCACGGGCCGAAGCCGATGTCGGCAGGCTGGCGTCTTCCGATTCATGGGAGCTGACGGCGGCCGACCCGGGCCAGCGGGTCTGGACCGATGATTATTCCAACGTGCTGGGCGCGGTCTACCGGCGGCTGCGGGAGGGCGATCGATAGCGCTGCAGTGCGGCCGGTTTCCGGCCGCCGTCGCCTCTTGATCGCCGGCGGCACTTGCTGTCAAATCGGGCATTGTCAGGCAACAGGAGAGATAGATGGTCAAGCGCATATTGTTAGCAGCGGTGATCGCGACCTTCGCGGTCGGTTCGGCATTCGCGCAGGATACCGGCTGTGAGAGCAAGGCCGTCGGAAAAGACGGCAAGGCCCTCGCCGGCGCCGCCAAGACCTCGTTCATGAAGAAGTGCATGGCCGATTCCTGCGAAACCAAAGCGATGGGCAAGGACGGCAAGCCGCTCGCGGGCGCCGCCAAGACCAGCTTCATGAAGAAGTGCGAAGGGGGTTAAAGCCCTGGGAGACTTCGCGGGAAACCCTGTCCAAACGCAAAACTTTCCCGTCAAACATGAAAGCCTCGGTTCTGATCCCGTCAGACCCGAGGCTTCTCAATTTCCGGGACGATCAGGCCTGCGCGCTGTCCGCTTCAGTCGAACAGCCCGCGTGGCTGGTAGTACGGCCGTGGCGCATAGACCTGCGGCGCGTTTGACGGCGCATAGCCGCGACTGTCGTAATAGGGCTGCTGCTGCGGATAGGCCCGGGCATCGAACAGGCGGCGGCTCGTGCGCGGCGCCGGATAGCGCGTGCCGTCCGAGCTGCCGTCGGCCGGATAGATATAGCCGTCATCGGCGCGCACCTGCGGCGCGTATTGGCCGTATTGCCCCGGCGGAGTCAGCACCACCGGAGCGCCGGCGGCGGCGTCGTCTTGCGGCGCATATTGCCGATCGGGATCGCGGCCCGCGAGCGCCCGCGTGCCCGGATTGCGCGCGAGCGCGATCCGGGACGAACCGGTCAGCGTCACGGTGGTGTTGAGAACGCCTTCCTTTTCGACCAGCGCATACAGCGTCGAGGCATTGGCGCGCGACAGCCGCACGCAGCCGTGCGAAACCGGGACGCCGAGACGGCTTTCGGATTCGGTGCCATGGATCGCATGCCCGATCCGAGTGAAGAAGATCGAATGCGGCATCGGCGCGTCGTCGAATTCCTTGGAGAAGTGGTCGGCCTCCATCCGGAAGGTGCGGAAGGTGCCGTTCGGGGTCTCGTGCGAGGGATTGCCAGTTGAAACCGGCCACTCGTAGCGTTCCACGCCGTCGACCGCGACGCTCATCATCTGATTGTTCTTGTCGACGGTGATTTCGACTTTGGCCTGCGCGGCGCTAGTCGCGAACAGCAGCAGACCGGCAATAACAACTGGGAAGGAACGCATTTTACCTCTGGCCTCCGGGCCTTGACTGCAGCGCCGCCGTCCCCGGCTTTTATATGCCTTGAATCCAGATTTGGTTCCAGCGGCCTGCTTCAGGGATCGTTAACTTGCAGCCGGGCGCAAACAAGGCGACCGCCGGATTTGATCGGGTGGTCCGGATCAATTTTTCGCAAGGGCATCGCAAACGACGCCACCACAAATCCGTCACGGTGCTGCAACTTTCCGGCCGCGCCGACGTTAAACCATCCTGCCCCGACGGCTGTTGCGGTCGAATGAGGAGTTCAGATGAAGATGAAGATCAGGACATCGACGCTGCCAATCTACTCGACGCTTAAAGCTCAGCTTGCCGCCGCGGCTTTTGTCCTGGCCTTGCTTGCCATACCCCATCTCGGCCATGCGCAGGGGATCGTCGGCGGCGCGCAGGAAGGCGCCCGCGAAGGCGGCCGCGCGGCGGGTCCGGTCGGTGCTGTCGTGGGCAGCGCGGTCGGCGCCGGGGTCGGCGGTGCGGTCGGCGCGGTGGACGGCGTACTCGGAATTCCGCATCGGCACTGGCGGCACGGCTGCCACGGCTTCTACGACCACTACAATCGCTTCCACTGCTATCGCTGATTTTCCCGTCATTCCGGGTTGCTCGCCATCTTGCGTTCTGCAACGACGCTGCGCGTCAGTTCTTCAGCCGATAGCCGGTCTTGAAGATCCACCATACCACGATCATGCAGGTGACGAGAAAGCCCACCGTCATGCCAACGCTCACGGCGACGCTGACGTCGGCAATCTCGTAGAAGCTCCAGCGGAAACCGCTGATCAAGTAGACCACGGGATTGAGCAGCGTGATCGTGCGCCAACTCGGCGGCAGCATGTTGATCGAATAAAAGCTGCCGCCGAGAAAGGTCAGCGGCGTCACTATCAGCATCGGAATCATCTGCAGTTTTTCGAAGCCGTCGGCCCAGATGCCGATGATGAAGCCGAACAGGCTGAAGGTCACGGCGGTCAGCACCAGGAAGGTCAGCATCCACACCGGGTGGTGAATCCTGAGCGGCACGAACAGCCCGGCGGTGGCCAGGATGATCAGGCCGAGGATGATGGATTTGGTCGCGGCGGCGCCGACATAGCCGAGCACGATTTCGAAATAGGAGATCGGCGCCGACAATATCTCATAGATGGTGCCGACGAATTTCGGAAAATAGATGCCGAACGAGGCGTTGGCGATGCTCTGCGTCAGCACCGACAGCATCACCAGGCCCGGCACGATGAAGGTGCCATAGCTGACGCCCTCGACCTGGGTGATGCGCGAGCCGATCGCGGCGCCGAACACCACGAAATACAGCGATGTCGAAACCACCGGCGAGACGACGCTTTGCAGCAGCGTGCGCCAGGTGCGGGCCATTTCGAACAGGTAGATGGCGCGGACGGCGCGGAAATTCATGGCGTCCTCACCAGACTAACAAAAATGTCTTCCAGCGAACTCTTGACGGTGTCGAGGTCGGAGAAGCGGATGCCGGCGCCCCGGAGATCGCCAAGCAGGCTGGTGATGCCGGTGCGCTCACCCCTGGTATCGTAATCATATGTCAGCTCGGAGCCCTCATCCGACAGTTTGAGATTGTAGGCCGCCAGCGCCGGCGGGATGACGTCGATCTTGCCCTGCAGATGCAGCTTGAGCTGCTTCTGGCCAAGCTTCTGCATCAGCCTCGCCTTGTCCTCGACCAGAACGATCTCGCCCTTGTTGATGACGCCGATCCGGTCCGCCATCTGCTCGGCTTCTTCGATGTAGTGCGTGGTCAGGATGATGGTGACGCCGGAGGCCTGCAGCGCGCGCACCACTTGCCACATGCCCTTGCGCAGTTCGACATCGACGCCCGCAGTCGGCTCGTCGAGAAATAGCACCTGCGGCTCGTGCGACAGCGCCTTCGCAATCATCACGCGGCGCTTCATGCCGCCGGACAGCGTGACGATCTTGGATTCCTTCTTGTCCCACAGCGACAGATCCTTCAGCACCTTTTCGATATGGGCCGGGTTTTTCGGCTTGCCGAACAGGCCGCGGCTAAAGCTGACGGTCGCCCACACCGTCTCGAAGGCGTCGGTGTGCAGCTCCTGCGGCACCAGGCCGATCAGTGCGCGCGCGGCGCGGTAGGAGGTGACGATGTCATGGCCATCGACCGATACGCTGCCCGCGCTCGGATTGGCGATGCCGCAGATGATGCTGATCAGCGTGGTCTTGCCGGCGCCATTGGGTCCGAGCAACGCAAAAATCTCGCCGCGGCGGATGTCAAGGTTGATGCCGTTCAACGCCTTGAAGCCGGAGCCATAGGTCTTGGAGAGATTTGCGACGGCTATGATGGGGGGCATGGCGGTCTGGACGGTCTGGATTGCAATGGCGGGAGGCGTAAAGCGGCCGATCGGCCAGCTCGGGGCGAGCACCGACAGATAGGAACGCGCGCGCCCTCGTGCAAGCGCCGCAAGACCATAGGGCCGCGAAGACATCACCACTGTCATCGCCCGGCTTGACCCGGCGACCCCGATTTGCACAGGCTGCGGTGATCATCTGAAGGGCTGCGGCGTACTGGATCCCCGCTTTTCGCGGGGATGACGTAAGCGGTCCGGCGCGCTGATTGGAATGACGTTCACTGCCGATATCGCGCAGCCCAGTCCATCCGTCGACTTACTGCAGCATCGATGTGGGCTGGCGTTCGAGACCGGAAGCCGCGCTCCCGGCATTCTTGCGGGACTGGTAGAATTCCAGAACGCTCCGCGAAGTCTCGATCATGAGGCGGCCGAACTCGGTTTCGGTGTCGCGCAGCTCCTTGGCGGTGACGCGGTGATCCTTCGCGCCAAGGAACAGCAAGGCCATGGTGGTTGCCCACGAGAAGTCGAGCGCCTTGGCCAAAATCAGCAGCATCTCACGGTTCTTGTCGAATAGCGCGCGTTCGATCACGTCGGCCGGCAATGCGCACAACAGCGACAGGCCGATCGTGACTTCCTCGATCTTGTGGGCGCGGGCATACAAGGAGATGCTGTTCTCGTTGAGATTGCCCAGCCGGTGTTGCGTCGTTAGCACCCGTTTGGCGACGAAATAGCTTCGCGATACCGGGCCGAACTTGGACTGCAGCTCGCCCGCGACCTCGGCCACCGAGGACTGGATTTGGTCGACCATCGCGGGCCGTTCGCGCTGCAGCCGCTGCCTGACGTCGTCCGAGGCCTTTGCGATCAATTGCTGGAACAGCTGCCTCGGGATATCCTTGCGCAGGCCGAGCCGCTCGCCGAGAATGGAATCGCCGTCGGCGCGCTGGATCATGTGCAGAAAGCCGAAGTCCGAGAAGCGCGCGCCGTTGTTGTTGGCGACGGAATTCACGACCTCCTGATCGCCGCGCGTCACCAGCACATCGGTGACGGTTGCCTCGATGGATTTTCGTTTCGAGATCGCAAGCAGATGCGACTGGCTTTTGCTGCTGGCGTTGTCGACCAGGGCGCCGGTCTCGATCCGCTCGGATTGCTGGAGCACGGGGCCGGCAACCTCGATCGAATCATCAAAGGCGAGCTTGTGAATGATGTTGCGCGGGGCGCGGTCGAAGGCCGCCAGCCGCCTCGCCAGCCGAGCGAGGGCGGCGACTTCGATCTCATCGGCGAGCCGCCCGACCACCTCGCCGAAGGTCCATATCTCGTCTTCGCTGTAGCGGCCGGCGATCATCAGATCGGTGGCGTGCCACAGCGCCCGCGTCCGGCTTTCCTGGGTTCCGCGCAGCACCGCCTCGTCGAGATCCCGAAGCAACGAACTATCTGTACTCATTCTGCAAGACCCCTAAACCGCGATCAACGCGCCCCAACGATATTGGAGCCGACCATACCGAGCACACGCGATTTTTCCGTAAATGTAGCGGATAAGTATTGCTTCTAAAAATTCGCTAAAATGCGCCGGGGGCTGGTTAACCTTGCCGCAAGGATGCGCGCACCGAAAACGCGTCAAAAAAACAAACGAAAGCCCGGTTCCGATGCAATCAGAACCGAACAGGCTTCAGGCCCGCTCCACGAAGCTATCGACCACCTTCTTCTCGCCGGCTTTTTCAAAGGCGATGGTGAGCTTGTTGCCGTCGATCTTCACGACCTGGCCGTAGCCGAATTTCTGGTGAAACACGCGGTCATCGAGCGAAAATTCCGAAATGGTGCCGGTCGATTTCGCGACCAGCTCGCCTTCGATCACCATCGGGCCGCGTTTGTTGCGGGAGAAGCTGCCGCTGGACGCCGCTGAAAACGGCGACTGGTCTTCCTTGAAACCGCCTCGCGCCTGGCCGTTGCGGCCGCCTTGGCCGCGCCCGCGATTGGCCTGTGCGCGCTTCCAGCCCGGCGTCGCATAGCTTGAGCCGAACGATTCCACATTGTCGAAGCGCGAGGGACCGTAGCCGCTGGCGCCGCCCCAGCCCGATCCACCCTTGGATTCCGTGATCTCGACATTGACCGCCGGCAATTCGTCCAGAAAGCGCGACGGAATGGTGGTCGACCAGGTGCCGTGAATCCGCCGGTTGGTGGCGAAATACAGCTTGGCGCGGCGGCGGGCGCGGGTCAGGCCGACATGGGCGAGGCGGCGCTCTTCCTCAAGGCCGGCGCGGCCCTGCTCGTCGAGGGTTCGCTGGCTCGGGAACAGGCCTTCCTCCCAGCCGGGCAGGAACACGTTGTCGAATTCGAGCCCCTTGGCCGAATGCAGCGTCATCAGCGACACCGCGTCGTCCTCGGCGCCGCCGTCGCGGTCCATCACCAGCGAGATATGCTCGAGGAAGCCTTGCAGGTTCTCGAATTCCTCCATCGAGCGCACCAGCTCCTTGAGGTTCTCGAGCCGCCCGGCGGCGTCGGCGGAGCGATCCTTCTGCCACATCTCGGTGTAGCCGCTTTCGTCGAGCACGATCTCGGCCAGTTCGGTGTGTGAAGCCACCTCGCGTTGCGCGCGCCAGCGATCGAAATTGTTGACGAGATCGCGCAGGCTGCCGCGCGCTTTCGGCTTCAACTCGTCGGTCTCGACCACGGCGCGGGCGGCCTCGAACAGGGGAATGCGGCGCTTGCGGCCATGATCGTGCAGCATCTGCACGGTGGCGTCGCCGAGCCCGCGCTTCGGCACGTTGACGATGCGCTCGAAGGCGAGATCGTCGGCCGGCGAGTTGATCACGCGCAAATAGGCCAGTGCGTCGCGGATTTCCGCGCGCTCGTAGAACCGCGGACCGCCGATCACGCGGTAGGGCAGCCCGAGCGTGACGAAACGGTCTTCGAATTCACGCATCTGGAACGAAGCCCGCACCAGGATCGCGACCTCGTTGAGCTTGGCGCCGGCGCGCTGCAGATCCTCGATCTCCTCGCCGATGGCGCGGGCTTCCTCTTCGGAGTCCCAGGAGCCGGTGACGGTGACCTTCTCGCCGTCGACATCTTCGGTGCGCAGCGTCTTGCCGAGCCGGCCCTCGTTGTGCGCGATCAGATGCGAGGCGGCGGCGAGGATGTGGCCGGTAGAGCGGTAGTTGCGCTCGAGGCGTATCACTTTGGCGCCGGGGAAATCGTGCTCGAAGCGCAGGATGTTGTCGACCTCCGCGCCGCGCCAGCCATAGATCGACTGGTCGTCGTCGCCGACGCAGCAGATGTTCCTGGGCGGCGAGAGCGGCGAGGGAGTGACGACATTCCCCTTTTCGTCATTCCGGGGCGCACCGGCAGGAGCGAAGGCGGAATTCCGATGTGATTGATCTCCATCTCCGGATTCCGGGTTCGTGCCTTCGGCACGCCCCGGAATGACGTCGATGGCCGCCGGAATGACGTTGGCTACGGCCGGCGCCGCCTTCGCGCCAGCCGGCGCCTGGGCGAGGAGCCGCAGCCACAGATATTGCGCGACATTGGTGTCCTGATATTCGTCCACCAGAATGAACTTGAAACGGCCCTGGTATTGCCGGAGCACGTCGGGATGCTCGCGGAATAGCCGGATGTTTTCCAGCAGCAAGTCGCCGAAATCGGCGGCGTTGAGGATCTTCAGCCGCTCCTGATAGCTCGCATAGAGCTTGCCGCCCTTGCCGTTGCCGAACACCGCGGCCTCGCCCGGCGGCACTTGCGACGGCGTCAATCCGCGGTTCTTCCAGCCGTCGATCAGGCCGGCGAGCATGCGCGCGGGCCAGCGTTTGTCGTCGATATTCTCGGCCGCCAGAAGCTGCTTGACGAGGCGGATCTGGTCGTCGACATCGAGTACGGTGAAATTGGACTTCAACTGCACGAGTTCGGCGTGGCTGCGCAGGATGCGTCCGCCGATCGAATGGAAGGTGCCGAGCCAAGGCATGCCTTCGACGGCCTGACCGAGCATCTGGCCAAGCCGCAGCTTCATTTCGCGCGCCGCCTTGTTGGTGAAGGTGACCGACAGAATCTCGCCGGGGCGGGCGCGGCCCTGGCTCAGGATATGGGCGATGCGGCAGGTCAGGACGCGGGTTTTGCCGGTGCCGGCGCCGGCCAGTACCAGCACCGGCCCATCCAGGGTCTCCACCGCCTCACGCTGTTCGAGGTTGAGGCCGGCCAGATATTGCGGGGTCGCCGCCGCCCGCGCGCGCGCGGCGATGCCACCGGCCGCAGGCTTGTGGTCGGGAACGCCGCGAGGGGTCAGTCTGTTCGGCTCGGTCATGCGAATCGTATTCCGCCACGATGGCACCGTGCGGCCGTGAAGGGGAGCCTTCATAGCAGGATTGGGGGCATATAGGGTTTCAGGGGCGGATTTGACAGGAGTTATCCCGGGCCGCCAAGCGCCCCGTTTCGGCCTCCGATCCGGATTTGGTTCCCCCGGTCCCCGGCATTTTTCGCGAGGTCTGCGGAGGAAACCTGGCGGAACCTTTGTTCCGAGGCCGGATTGTCTCCACAGCCAATGCGCAATGCCGGTCATTGCGCCGATACCGAAACAGAAGGTTCAAACAGAGGTCCGTGTCATGTTGAGCTGGGTCGTTACATTTTTGGTCGTTGCGCTGATCGCAGGTATTTTGGGCTTCGGCGGCGTCGCCGGCGTGTCCATCGAAATCGCCAAGACGATCTTCTTTATCGCTGTGGTGCTGTTCCTGATCTCGGCCGTGATCGGTCTCGCGCGCGGTCGCACCCGGGTCTGACGCCGCGGCTTGACCGGGCGTTCTATTTCGAGGGCATCGCGATCCTTCGGCCGATGCCCTCGGGCCGGGCGACGGCGGCATGGGCGTTGACCACGGCCCCGACGTGGGCACCGATATCCGGCGGGAACGGCGCGGTTCGACGCGCGGTCATGTCGATATGAATGGTCATGTTCTCCGACGTAGCGGAGAGCCATCCCTCGGTGGCATGGCGCAGCTCTTCAAACGTATGCAGCCGCTTCTCGTCCGCGGCCACCAGCAGGATCGACACCTGCACGGGATCGCCGAGGTGTACTTCTCGCAAATAGCGCACGTGGCACTCGGCGGTGAACGTCGAGCAGTGCCGTTCCTTCATATAGCCCGGCCCGATC
>JBDTKD010000583.1:0-4129 GCA_039935515.1 Bradyrhizobium sp. | reverse complement strand
GGGCGCCTCGGGCACCCCGTCAGCTTAGGAACGCTCCGATCGGGAGCGAAAGCCAGTCATTTCTGAGCAAGATAGTTGCTCATTGAGGACCGGACCGATTTCGCCGAGCGGGTTAGCGGCCGCAACGGCGGAACTTAGCCACTGAGAGAGCGAATTCCTCGCAGTTTTCGTGTTCGGGGCAGGTCATTTCTCACAACGCGTACTTGCCAGTGGCTTTCTCTGGGAACGATGGCGTCAACAAAATGCGACACGGTAGCATTCAGTGAATTCATATGACCTTCGTCCGCAAACGCAGGCACTTTCTACCCGAAAAGGGCTTCTGGTTTGTAGGAGGTAATGCGCGGAGCAGATCACAGGCATTGGCCATGGATCAGTACGGCGATAGCCGAAATCGCCAGCCGGCACCCGGCGGCCTTTTCTTTTGCCTGCGTTCTGTCAATCTGTTGTGGTGTTTCAATCGATGGGAGAATAGGCGTGGCGACGGGTACAGTGAAGTGGTTCAACGCGACCAAGGGCTACGGATTTATCCAGCCTGATAGCGGCGGCAAAGACGTCTTCGTCCACATCTCGGCCGTCGAGAAAGCCGGCCTTAGCAGCCTCAACGAGGGCGCCAAGGTCAGCTATGACGAAGTCCCGAACAAGGGGAAGACGTCGGCTGAGAATCTGCGGGTTGGCTAGCTGCGCGGGCGCCAAGGGGCTTCTCAGGCGGCCGCCCATCGCGTTCTATCGCCTCTTCTTGACCCATGACAGCCACTCCTCGTGTGACAGCCCTCCGTGTAAGAGTATTAGTTGAAGAGCCCGTTTCAATGGCCGCGATGGATCGTGGGGGCGATCAGCCTCCTCCCATCGGTCAGCGAATTCCAGAAAACGCCTCCAGCGGTTTCTTTCAGTTTTTCTGCGATTGCTGCTTTTGTGCAGGACGTCCAGCGCGCTGCGGCCGAGGACCATCATTCGTCGAGGGGCGTGAGCGCGGGACGCCGCTGGAGCGCCCGCCTCGGCTCCAGAATGATGCTTCCGGACCGGGGCGGGCCGTCCGAACCTTACTTGCGCGCCGCGCAGGCGTACATGTTGATTTCCATACCAACTGGCACTTCAACGATCTTCGGTGTTTTCCAGGCCATTCATCTCTCCCAAGTTTATGGTGTGCGCACCCTAACAGCTTTGAAGTTACGTCCCCTGCGCAAAGAGCGCAAGCGTGCGCTTCCCGTCCGCATCGGTGTTAAGGCAAAGTTGCCGGCTGCCGACCTGTGGGCAGCGTTCCACAGATCGCGCTCGGAAGCACCGCTGAGCGCCATCATCGTCTATATATAACGATACGATTTGACAACGGCCGGAACCGGAGCATTGATATCGCCATTCCCCGGCGGCGGGTGATCAACCGTGAGAACCGGGGCATCTCAGGGGAGGCATCCATGAAGGTTCGTTTAATGACGACGGCGGCATTGCTAACACTTGCAGCTTGGCCGGCTGTTGCGCAGCCGGCACCGCCCGCGCCGCCGAACGCACTCGAAACGTTGGGCGCAATGCATCAGACGGCTCCAATTGACTGGCCCGAAGTCCCGCAGACAGGTCAGAAAGCCGATCAGGTGAAACAGAACCTGACCAAGATCAAGTTGCCGACAGGCTTCCACATCTCGCTCTACGCCCTGGTGCCGGACGCACGCCACATTGCGGTCGGCCCGCAGGGTGTAGCGACCTTTGTGGGTACGCGAAAGTCGAAGGTCTGGGTTGTGACCGACCGCTCGCGCGGTGGCATCGGTGACGAGGTCAAGGAGTTTGCGCCCACGCTGCCGAAGAAAATTCCGAACGGCGTCTGCTTCTCGAAGGACGGCTTCCTCTATATCGCGGAACAGAACAGGGTGCTGGAATATGCGGCAGCCGAGTTCTTCTACGAAAGCCCCGACGTGGTCGCGGGCGCCGTCGTTCCCGAAGGCGACCTGATCCCGAAATCGGAAGAGAGCTACAATCACACCGCGCGAGTCTGCCGGGTCGGCCCTGACAACAAGCTCTACATCCAGTTGGGCCAACCCTACAACGTGCCGGCCAAGGACAAGTTCGATCTTGACCGCAAGGTCGGCATGGGCGGGATTATCCGGATGGATCGCGACGGCAAGAACCGCGAGGTCTACGCGGTGGGATTGCGTAATCCGGTGGGCATGGACTTCAACCCGAAGGACAAGTCGCTCTGGACCAACGACAACCAGGTCGACGGCATGGGTGACGAGCAGCCCCCGGGCGAAATGAATCGGATCGCCCAAGCCGGTCAGGATTTCGGCTTCCCCTGGTATGGCGGTGGTCATACCCGCACGGTCGAATACAAGAACGATACCCCGCCCGCGAACGTGGTGTTTCCTGAAGTCGAACAGGCAGCCCATGCGGCAGACCTGGGTCTGATATTCTACACCGGCTCCATGTTCCCGAAGAAATACCATGGTGCCATTTTCTCCACCCAGCACGGCTCCTGGAATCGGACCACCCCGGTTGGGGCCCGTCTGATGGTGACATTTGTCAAGGAGGATGGCCATGTCGCCGGGAAATCCGAGCCGTTCGCCGAAGGCTGGAACGAGAATGGCTATTATCTTGGTCGTCCCGTCGACGTGGCGCAGCTGGCCGACGGCTCGCTGCTGGTCTCCGACGATCTCGTCGGCGCGCTCTACCGCATCTCGTACGACGGTAAGTAATGCCTTGATCTCGATGACGGCCCCGGCAACGGGGCCGTCACGCCTTCATGTCGGCTCCGCGAGGATTCAAAAGTGATCTCTCCACCTTCCAGGGCAGCCATGCGCGCCGCAGCCTTGCTCGCGTCAATCGGTCTGCTCGCCGCGGGCGGCAGCACCTGCCGCGCCGGCGATGTCAAGGCAGGTCGCTCGAAGGCGCTGATGTGTCAGGCCTGTCATGGCATCGACGGGCTGTCGAAAGTCCCGGACGCCCCCAATATTGCCGGCCAAATCGAGCCCTATCTCGTCGCGCAGCTGCAGGCGTTCAAATCGGGGGCGCGGAAGAACGACGCGATGTCGGTGGTCGCAGCGTCGCTGTCGGGCCAGGATATCGACGATCTCGCGGCTTATTTTGCGGCTATCGAGATCAATGTCGGAAAGATCCCCGGGCAGTAGGTGGCCTCGATTGCTTCGCCGCAGCCTGGGGCGTGGTTGGGATAAGGCCGACGACAGTTCACAGCGCCAAGGGCGAAGCCACTGTGAGAGCGCGGTGCAAGGCGAATTTCTGCACCTTTGGCGGGATTTCTCTCACAAGGCCAATTTGGCGTACATGAGCGGAAATTTGCACGACATTTCAAAATGTTATTTTCACAAGCCTATCGGAAGTTCGAATCCATCCTGGTCCGCCAGCAAGTCTTTAATATTGCAGTAGAAAATCCTTAAGGTTATATTTCGCCGTCATTTCCGCGGGTTAGCGGCCGCAACGGCGGAACTAGGCCACTGAGAGAGCGAATTTCTCGGAGTTTTCGTGTTCGGGAGGGCACCACCACCGCCACCGCCACCGCCACCGCCGCCGCCGTGGCCTTCACCGCCACCGCCACCGCGAGCGAAAGCTTCCGTGGGAGTAGCTAAACCAATTGCAGCCAACGCCATCAAGGCAATAACCGTTTTGCGCATTCTCGTTTGTCCTTCCTTGGAGGTCGCCCCAACGGTAAACCCTTCGCTGCGGGATTATTTCGAGGATCGAAGAGGGTTTGAGTAAACTGTAAGTGATGGCGACGGCTCAGTTTAGAAAAACTACTCGGTCAATTGCAGAGTGATGATTGCCCTGGTCCACCGAGTTTGACGACCCAATCGTGCTGCCGAAGGGCCGGCCGCTCGTCACGTTGCGAGATGCAGCAAACTACATCACCAAGCTGCCGAAAGCCGAGCATGATGCGCCGGAATGGCAGGCCGCCATGGAAGCCCTGATCCTGGTGGCGGAGAACGGTGGCCCGGCAATGTTCGCGCGGATCGGGGTCATGCGGGCGCTGAACCGACACGTCAAGCGCGTCTTCAATCCCGATCGCAAGGACCACCATTGGGGCAAGCGGAAGCTAAAGCGGGATCAGTGACCATTCCCTTCGGATTTTTTGAAGTTGATTTCGCTCTGCTTCATTTCAGCAGTGTTAACTTCGGCATCACCGGCATCT
>JBDTKD010000582.1:0-4229 GCA_039935515.1 Bradyrhizobium sp. | reverse complement strand
CATGCCGAGGCTCGATGAGCATCTGCGGCGGCCGAAGGCGAAGGGCGCTTCGGCGTAGGGCGAGCCGTCATTGCGAGGAGCTCCAGCGACGAAGCAATCCAGACCGACGTCATTCCGGGGCGCGCGTTAGCGCGAACCCGGAATCTCGAGATTCCGGGTTCGATGCTTGCGCATCGCCCCGGAATGGCGGTGCTGTTCACACCCTGAAGATGGTCAGCCCCAGGATCAGCAGGACCAGGAAGATCACGACAAAAATATAGAACAGGAAGCGGGCGACGTCGGCAGAGGCGGCCGATATGCCGGTGAAGCCGAGAATGCCGGCGACGATCGACACCAGAAAGAAGATCAGCGCCCATTTCAGAATTGTCATCGCGCCCTCCTCCTGCACGCGGCCCTGGAGCGGCAACGCGGTCCAAATCGGTGGGTCTAACTTCGGGCCTTGGAACTGGTTCCCCAATCCGCGACGGGGTGGCCCCTGACGCGGCATCCGGCCGCAATATTGCGTCTTGCTGAATCGGGTTCCCAACGGCAACATCCGGCTGACAACCTTGTCCGGGACCGGCATGACGGTTATTTCCCATTCGGCGCCGGTACAGGTTGGGGCGGCGCCAAAAGCCTCGACGCGCAATGCCGCGCTTGACCGCGCCCGAACCTTCATCACGCTTCTGGTGCTGGTTCACCATTCGGTCATCGCCTACACCTATTACGGCCATACCGATCCGCAGTCCTTCCTCGGCTTCGACGGCGTCGTGCTGTTCACCGACAGCTTCTTCATGTCGGCGATGTTCTTCCTGTCGGGCCTGTTCGTCTGGCCGAGCCTGCAGCGCAAGGGGATCGGCTGGTTCCTGCGCGACCGCTGGTGGCGGCTCGGCCTGCCCTTCATTGTCGCCGCGCTGATTTTGATGCCGATCGCCTATTACGCCGTCGAACTGCGCCAGCAGGACATCAGCTTCGCCGCCTTCTGGTGGAAGACGGTCACCGTGGGACCGTGGCCAAGCGGACCGGCCTGGTTTGTCTGGGTTTTGTTGGCACTCGATGTGCTCGCGGCGCTGGTTTACCGGGCCGCGCCCGGCATCGTCACAGCGATCGGCCAGCTGTCGCTGGCGAGCTATGCGCGGCCGGGCCTGTTCTTCCGGGCGATGCTGATCGGGTCGATCCTCGTCTATGTGCCGGCAGTGCTTTACTTCGGTGCCTCGCGCTGGTTTGCGGTCGGACCCGTCGCCATTCAAGCGAGCCGCATCCTGCTCTATGTGCTGTATTTCTTCGCCGGAATCGGCATCGGCGCGGTGCCGTTCGGCCAGGGCCTGCTGGCCGGCGATGGCGGGTTGGCGCGGCGCTGGCCGGTCTGGCTGACGATCACGCTCGTGAGCTATGGCTGCATCATCGGGCTCATCTATATCAAGCGCGGGGTGCTGCCCGACGTGAACCACCAGCCCTATTGGTGGACGGTCGCCTATCCGCTGGCGGTCGCAACCTACAGCGTCGCGCAGACCTTGAATATTGTCGCGCTGTTCCTGCGCTTCGACAATGACGGGTCGAGCATCTTCGATCCCTTGCGCGACAGCGCCTACGGCATCTATTTGATCCACTATATCCCGGTGCTGTGGTTGCAATACGCGCTGTTCGACGTTTCGCTGGCGCCGGTGATGCAGGTGAGCGCGATCCTGAAAGCGGTGATCGTCTTTGTCTTGACGCTGGGGGCAAGCTGGGCGGCAACGGCAGCCTTGCGGAGGTTGCCTGGCGCGACGCACGTCCTGTAAGCCGCGCGGCCCGCGCGGCGTCAGGACGCCTTGGCGTTCATGTAGGCCGGAAACCAATCCTCGAAGCCGGCCTTGAGTGACGCCACCGCGACCGCAGGCTCGCCTGCCACGGCCATGGCGTCGCCGCCGGTCGTGCCGATCCGGACGCAGGGCACGCCGGCGCCCTTCATCTTGGCAAGCACCCTGCCCGCCTGCATCTCCGGCACCGTCACGACGTAGCGCGCCTGATCTTCGCCGAACCAGAACGCGTGCGGCACGATCGAAGCCGGCGCAGCCAGCAATTGCGCGCCAATGCCGCCCGCGATCGCCATCTCGGCAAGCGCAATCAACAGACCGCCATCGGAGACATCGTGCACTGCCGTCGCGGTGCCGGCATGGATCATGCCGCGCACCACGCAGCCATTGCGCTTTTCGGCGGCGAGATCGACCGGCGGCGGCGCGCCTTCTTCGCGACCGCAGATCTCGCGCAGGTAAACCGACTGGCCAAGCCAGCCATGGCTCTCGCCGACCAGCAGGATCGCCTCGTCCGCCGCCTTGAAGGCGAGCGTTGCCGATTTGGTAAAATCGTCGAGCAGCCCCACGCCACCGATCGAGGGTGTCGGCAGGATGCCGCGGCCGTTGGTCTCGTTGTAGAGCGAGACGTTGCCGGAGACGACGGGGAAGTCGAGCGCCCGGCAGGCCTCCGCAATGCCCTTCAGGCAGCCGACGAACTGGCCCATGATCTCCGGCCGCTCCGGATTGCCGAAATTGAGATTGTCGGTAATCGCCAGCGGCCGGCCGCCGACGGCGGTGATATTGCGCCAGGCCTCGGCCACCGCCTGCATGCCGCCTTGAAACGGATCGGCCTCGCAATAGCGCGGCGTGACGTCGACCGTCAGCGCCAGTCCCTTCGGTCCGTCCTCCACCCGCACCACCGCGGCATCGCCGCCGGGGCGCTGCACGGTGTTGCCCAGAATGACATGATCATATTGTTCCCAGACCCAGCGCTTCGAGCAAAGCTCCGGCGTCGCGATCAATTTCTGCAGCGCCGGCATGATTCCGACCGGCGACTCGACCTCGCGGGCGTGAATCACCGGCAGCAGCGGCGAGGCCACATGCGGGCGATCGTAGAGCGGCGCCTCGTCGCCCAGTTCCTTGATCGGCAGATCGGCCATGACAGCGCCGCCATGCTTCACCACGAAGCGTTTGCTCGGCGTGGTGTAGCCGACCACCGCGAAATCCAGCCCCCATTTGCGGAAGATGGCTTCGGCTTCCCGCTCTTTCTCCGGCTTCAGCACCATCAGCATGCGCTCCTGGCTTTCGGAGAGCATCATCTCGTAGGCGCTCATGCCGGTTTCGCGGGTCGGCACCGCGTCAAGATCGAGATCGACCCCGAGATCGCCCTTGGCGCCCATCTCCACCGCCGAGCAGGTCAACCCCGCCGCACCCATGTCCTGGATCGCAATCACGCAATCGGCGGCCATGATCTCGAGGCAGGCTTCCAGCAAAAGCTTTTCCGCAAAGGGATCGCCGACCTGGACGGTCGGGCGTTTCTCGGCGGAATCATCGTCGAATTCGGCTGACGCCATCGAAGCGCCGTGAATTCCGTCGCGGCCGGTCTTGGAGCCGAGATAGACGATCGGCATGTTCACCCCGGAGGCGGCCGCATAGAAGATCTTGTCGGTGTCGGCGAGGCCGACCGCCATGGCATTGACCAGGATGTTGCCATCGTAACGGGTGTGGAAACGCACCTGGCCGCCGACGGTCGGAACCCCGAACGAGTTGCCGTAGCCGCCGATCCCGGCGACGACCCCGGACACCAGATGCCGCGTCCTCGGATGCTCGGGTCCGCCGAAGCTCAGCGCGTTGAGGCAGGCAATCGGCCGGGCGCCCATGGTGAAGACATCGCGCAGGATACCGCCGACACCAGTGGTCGCGCCCTGATACGGCTCGATGTAGCTCGGATGGTTGTGGCTCTCCATCTTGAACACCACCGCCTGACCGCCGCCGATGTCGATGACGCCGGCATTCTCGCCCGGGCCCTGGATCACCCAGGGCGCCTTGGTCGGCAGGCCCTTCAGATGGATACGCGAGGATTTGTACGAGCAGTGCTCGTTCCACATCGCCGAGAAGATCCCCAATTCGGTAAAGCTCGGCACCCGCCCGATCAGCTTGAGGATGCGCTCATACTCGTCGGGCTTGAGGCCGTGGCTGGCAACGAGTTCGGGAGTGATCTGCGGCTGGTTCATGCGGCTTCTTGAGGCGATGGAGGTCTCTTATTAGGGAGATCGGAACCGGTGGAAAAGGCCTTTTATGGCGCAATTTCCCGATGTCCAGAGCTTTGCGGCGGCAGGCCGCAGCAGCGGGGTTTGCACATCACGGACGGATCGGATACGGCCCGCGCCGCGGTCACGCCGCGCGTTCGAGATGCGCCACCAGCCCGGCGAACAGGCCGCGGCCGTCGGTGCAGCCCATGATGTCTTCGACGTG
>JBDTKD010000581.1:0-8290 GCA_039935515.1 Bradyrhizobium sp. | reverse complement strand
ATGTTTTCCAGGAAGATCGCCGGGATTTTCGCGGTTTTGATTTGGGTGATGGTGTCGGCGATATCGCGGGCGCTGGGCTCGGAATCCGTGGAAACGCCGAACGGTGCGATGAACTGGATGCCATAGGCGGCCGCAAAATAGCCGAAGGCCCGGTGGGTCGAGATCACCTTGCGGTGCGCCGGGGGGATTTGCTCGACCGCGATCCGGACCTCGCGGTCGAGCGCGTTGAGCTTCGCCAGATAGGCGTCCGTATTGGCGCGAAAAACCGCGGCGTCGGCCGGGTCAGCAGCGACGAATGCGTCGCGGATATTGGCCACATAGATCCTGGCATCGACGACCGACTGCCAGGCATGGGGATCGGCGGCGCCGCCGACCTCAAGCGGCACGATGCCGTGGGTCGCGGTCACGATGGCGGCCTTGCTGCCGGAGGATTGCACCAGCCGCGGCAGCCAGCCCTCCAGACCGAGACCGTTGACGATCAGAAGCCTGGCATCCGCCACTTTCTTGGCGTCGGCCGGCGCCGGCGTATAGACATGCACATCGCTGTCCGGACCGACCAGGGTCGTGACACCAGCGCGATCGCCCCCGATATTCTGCGCGAAATCGGCGAGGATCGAAAAGCTGGCGACGACGTTCAGCCGGCCTTGCGCCTGCGCGGGCAGCGTCGATGCCGCGAGCACCGAGCAAATCAGCCAGAGTAGACGGCGCGGCATCGGCTTGTCCGTTACGCTTCGAGGTGGCGGCCGGGAAACAACTGCCGCACGATGCCGCTGACACTGCCGAACAGCACCGATGCTATGTACAGCACCGCGGCCACCAGGATGATCGCCGGCCCCGAAGGCACCCGGGTCTGGAACGACAGAACCAGTCCGGCATAGCCCGAGAGAACCGCGCTCGCGACCGCAATGCAGATCATGCCGGTAATGTCGCGTGACCAGAACCGCGCGATACCCGCCGGCAGGATCATCAGCCCGACCGCCAGCAAGGTGCCGAGTGCGTGAAAGCCGTTGACCAGATTGACCACGACCAGCGCGAGAAACGCCAGATGCGCCGGCGCGCCGGCCCGGCTGACGGTGCGCAGGAACACCGGATCGACGCTTTCGATCACCAACGGGCGATAGATCACGGCCAGCACCAGAAGCGTGATCGTGGTGTTGAACGCGATCATCAACAGGGTCTGGTCGTCCATCGCCAGAATATTGCCGAACAGCACATGGAGGAGATCGATATTGGTGCCCTTGATCGAGACGATGGTGACGCCGGCTGCCAGCGAAATCAGATAGAACGTGGCAAGCGAGGCATCTTCCTTCAGCTCGGTGTTACGGGCGACCACGCCGGCCAGAATCGCGACCGCAAATCCCGCGATCAAGCCGCCGGTCGTCATTGCAAACAGATTGAGTCCCGACAGCAGAAAGCCGACCGCCGCGCCCGGCAGGATGGCATGCGCCATGGCGTCGCCGACCAGGCTCATTCTCCGCAGCATCAGAAACACGCCGATCGGAGCGCCGCCCAGCGCCAGCGCGATCACCGCGGCCAGCGCCCGGCGCATGAACTCGAATTCGGTGAAGGGCGCGATCAGCGCATCGTAGATCATCACGGTCAGGCGGCCCGCGACGGCAGGTCGTCCACGGCGCAGGCCGCGGCGCTGTCGTCGAATGCCTCGCACATCCGACGGGCCTCCAGAAGATTTTCCGATGTCAGCACCTCGGCCGTAGCCCCCCAGGCGACCTTGCCGCGCGCAAGCAGCAGGGTTTCGGGGAAGTTGGCGCGCACCAGATCGATATCATGCAGCGCCGCCAGCACCGTGCGCTGCTCGGTATGCCAGCGCCGCACCAGCCCCAGCAGATCGGCCGCCGTGCTGGCGTCGATGGCATTGAGCGGTTCGTCGAGCACGATCACGGGCGCGTCCTGCAGCATCACCCTGGCAAACAGCAAGCGCTGCATCTGGCCGCCGGACAGCGTCCCGATCGGACGGTGCTCGAAGCCATTGAGGCCCACGGCCGCGAGCGCCTGCGTGATCCGCTCGCGCGCGCCCTGGTTCATGCCGCCGAAAAAGCCGGTACTGCGCCAAAGCCCGGTCGCGACGAAATCGAACACCGCAATCGGAAAGCTGCGGTCGATGTCCGCGGTCTGCGGCAGGTAGGCGATATCCCGGACATCGAGATCGCCACGCAGGATCGAGCCCGAAAGCGGCCTGAGGATGCCGACGATGCCGCGAAACAGCGTCGATTTGCCGGCACCGTTCGGGCCAACGACCGCGACCAGCGCGCCCGAGGCGACCTCGCCATTGAGATGATGCACCGCCGGATGGCGATCATAGCCGAGCGTGACATCGCGGAATTGCAGTTGCGCGGCCATGCTCACCTCATCGCCAGCCACACCGCGCCCCACAGCACGGCGCTGACCACCAGCGCGGCGCCCAGCCGGGTGGCGACGGTCATGCGCAGGATCGACCAGGGTGCCGCTTGGGCCGGGTGCGGGGATGCCGGCCCGTGACTGTGCCCATACGCGTGCCCATGGTCATCTCCGTGGGGGTGGGAATGAGCCATGGAAAAACGTTATATTATAACATAACGCCTGTCCATCGAGCGGAACTCGCGCGCCCGGTTCACGCCAGAGCCTTTTCGGTTCTGATTGAATCAGAACCGGGCTCTGGTTTCCTGTTTTGACGCGTTTTCTTCACGCGAACCGGTACCCACTTCGCTCGAAAACGCTATAGACGACGGACCAGGGCAAGGCCGGCAAACAGGCCCGCAAGCCGCGCAAGAGCGGGTATCCGAACGGAAAAGGCGGCAGCTGTTGCTGCCGCCTCCGAAAAGATCCGTTGATCCGACCGTGTCAGGCTTTCGAGAACAGCTGGTCGACATACTCCCAGTTCACCAGATGATCGAGGAATGCCTTGAGGTAGTCCGGACGGCGGTTGCGGTAATCGATGTAGTAGGAGTGCTCCCAGACGTCGCAGCCGAGGATCGGCGTCGCGCCGTGAACCAGGGGATTCTCGCCGTTCGGCGTCTTGGAAACCTCGAGCTTGCCGTTCTTGACCGCGACCCAGCACCACCCGGAGCCGAACTGGCCGGCACCGGCGGCGGCGAAATCGGTCTTGAATTTCTCGAACCCACCGAGGTCTTCGATGATCTTCTTTTCCAGCCGGCCGGGCAGCTTGCTGCCGCCGCCATTGGGCTTCATCCAGTTCCAGAAATGCAAATGGTTGTAGTGCTGGCCGGCATTATTGAAGACCGCGGGATTCTTCCCGAACGACCCCTTCACGATCTCCTCGAGGGACTTGCCCTCGAATTCGGTTCCCTTGATCGCGTTGTTTCCGTTGGTCACATAGGCCTGGTGATGCTTGTCGTGGTGATATTCCAGCGTTTCCTTCGACATATGGGGCGCGAGGGCGTCATAGGCGTAAGGCAGGTTGGGGAGCGTGAAGGTCATGGGGGATGTCCGCAATAAAGTGGGAGACGTGACTTAACGGGAATCCTTATAGAAGGTTCCATTGGTGTAAACACCGCAAATTGGGACGATCGGGCCGGGCCATTCGTCGCAACGGAGCTGCCGATGGGCATCGAGATCGAGGTTTTGAACGGCGACGCATCCTGGCCCATGGCAAAACCGCTGTTCGATGCGGTCTGGCCGCCGCAGATTGTCGAAAAGCTGCCTTGGGCCGGTATCGTCTTTGCCCATGCCGAGCTGCGGGTGCTGGTTCAGTCCGAGCCGGACGGGGTGGTCTGCCATGTCGGCATCTATCGCCGCGACATCGAATGGAATGGGCACAAGGTGCGGGTGGGCGGCATCGGCGGGGTTTTGACCCGAGCCGACGCAAGGCGCCGCGGATATGCCAGCATTGCGCTCAACGCGGCCATTGCAACCCTCAGGGACGAAGGCTCGACCGCTTTCGCGCTGTTGTTTTGCGAACCGCACAATGCGCCGTTTTATGCCGGGCGCGGCTGGAAGCCGTTCGATGGCGAGATTTATGCCGAGCAACCGGCGGGGCGCGTTCGCTTCGAGGCCATCGCGCCCTACGTCTACCGGATCCGGCACGCGCCGCAGCAAGGCGTGATCGACCTCCGCGGTCTGCCATGGTGAACAAGCGTCAGGCGGCCGTAGCCTTCAGCGCCGTCGCCGCCGAGGCATAGCCGCCGCGCGCGCCATCGATGAAATGCACATGGTCGCTGCGCAGCGCCGACGGCGTAAAGCAGGTCATCATCGCCGCGTCCTGCCGGTGCAGGCCATATCGCGCGATCCCGCCCGAGGCTGCCGCCATGAGGCGCTGCGTCAGCTCACGCTCCAATTGCGGCGTGCAATCGAGAATCATGCGCAATCCGTCGTCATATTTGCGGAAATCCGAATTCTCCACCACCTGCTGGACATAGGTCTTCGGCACGAAGCCGCCGACGCGGATGCCGAAGCGCATGACGAAATAGACAAACAGCGTGTGGGCGAGCACCCGGGCGCGCCGCTTGAACAGCGATCCGCCGCGCGCGGCCCTCGCCTCGAAATC
The DNA here is from genome assembly GCA_039935515.1 of Bradyrhizobium sp. GTDB lineage: Bacteria > Pseudomonadota > Alphaproteobacteria > Rhizobiales > Xanthobacteraceae > Bradyrhizobium. The sequence continues at coordinate 3,789 of JBDTKD010000581.1, read as the reverse complement.
GACGCCGGCCGGCGGCCATCGCAGCGGCGGGCCGCCCGGCGGCACCGGCCGCCCGGCATCCGGGCTGCGCTCTACCAGCGCGATCACGTCTTCGATCAGTTTGCGGAAGGACGCGGGATCGGCACCCTGCACCGGCACGATCAGCACCGACAGGATAAGCCCGCGTACCGAAGGAATTTCCTCGAACCGGCATGACAGCCCGGTGAGATCCGGCTGGGTGCCGGACGGTGCCGCCCCCACCGCGAATTCGCCGCGCTTCATCGCAGCTTCGGCCCAGCCAAGGCCGCCCCCGGAAAACATCGCGTAGGACAGGTTGGGCGACGGCCCGAACCGCGCTACCCGCACATCGAGGCCCTGCGCCCGCACCGCGGCGACCGGCACCAGCGCCACCCGCATCACGAGGTCGAGGTCGTCCTTGACCCAGATGGCGGTCGCCGCCAGCGCTTCGCGGGCACGATCGAGGTCGTCTGGCGACACCGCAAAGCTCGCACCGTCGCCGCCGAACACGAACGGAAACTCGCGACCGCCCAACGCATTGGTAACCGATGCGATCACCGCCGCGCCGGCCATGTTGACGGCCTTGTAACGCGCCTCCGCAATCGCCCTGGTCGATTCCACGATATCCGCGACGCCGATACTCCAGTCATCGGGCAGCGGCGAATAGAGCGCCGGGTCCATCAGCCTGCCGAAGCCGCGAAACACCGGAATGCTGCCGTAAAACCTCTCGCTGCCTTCGGCCATGGTCATCGCGACGCAGGTTGCCCCGTTGCAAAAGCCCTTCTATAGCCTTTTCGAGCGAAGTGGGTACCGGTTCGCGTGAAGAAAACGCGTCAAAACAAGAAACTAGAGCCCGGTTCTGATTCAATCAGAACCGAAATGGCTTTAGCAGATACGGCCGGTTCTGCATCCGGGTTCGCGGCGCAGCGCTACCGTTTGAGACCTTGCAGCACCAGCCGGTTCAGCCGGCCGGCGAAGGCGGCGGGATCCTCCGGCAGCTCGCCGTCGAGAATTTGGGCCTGCTCCAGCAGCAGCAGCGATAAATCCCTTGCGGCATCCTTCGCGGTCGAAATCGCCACGACCAGCGGGTGGCGCAGGTTGATCTCGAGGATCGGCGCGGACACGGCACCGCGGTTTTGCTGCATCAGCAACCGCTCGAGCGCCCGGTCCCGCCCCTGTCCGCCCGCAACCAGGCACGATGCACTCGATGTCAGACGTTGCGACGCCCGCACGTCCGACACCAGCGCGCCAAGCGTGTCCTTGATCACGGCGATGGTCGCGGCCTCATCCGCGCCGGGCCGCTCCGTGTCCTCGGATTTCGCGTCCAAAAGCGGGATCAACCCGAAATCGACGTCGCCCTGGCTCAGCGATTTGAGCGGCTTGCCGCCGAAATCGAGCGGCGCCGAGGTCCAGAATGCATCGACCGGATCGGTCAGCAGCAGGACTTCGATCCCCCGCGCCGTGGCCGATTCAAGCTTCGGGTTCGATTTCAGCCGCTCGAGGCTCTCGCCGGTGAGATAATAGATCTCGGTCTGGTTCGGCTTGAGGTTCTCGACATACTGCTTCAGCGAGCGGCTTTCGCCGGCGGTGGTGGTGAACCGCGACAGCGTCAGCAATTTCTCGCGCCGTTCGTAGTCCTCCCACAACCCTTCCTTGATCACCGGGCCGAACGCGTCCCATATTTTGGCGAACGCCTCCGGCTCCTTCTCGCTCAGGCTTTCCAGCTCGGAGATCACGCGGCCGGTGACGGCCTTGCGGATCTGCGCGAGCTGCGGGTTGTTCTGCAGCATCTCGCGCGAGATATTGAGCGGAAGATCCTCGCTGTCGATCACGCCGCGGATGAACCGTAGGTAGGCGGGCAGCAGCTCGGCGTCGTCGGCAATGAAGACGCGGCGAACGTAGAGCCTGACCTTGCCCTTGCGGGCCGGCTCGAACAGATCGAACGGCTTGGTCGACGGTGCGAACAGCAGTACGGCATAGGACTGGCGGCCTTCAGCGCGATAATGCAGCGTCATCGCGGGATCGTCGAAGGCGCCTGCGATGGCACGATAGGCCTGCTTGTAATCCTCCGCCGTCAGCTCCGATTTCGGCCGCTGCCACAGCGCGCTCGCCGAGTTGATCTGGCGCGGCTCGCCCTCCTCCGGCTGAAGTTCGATCGGAAACTGGATGTTGTCGGAATAGGCACCGACGATGCGCTCGATCTCGTCGCTCTCCAGGTATTTCCGGGCATCGGGCTTCAGGTGCAGGGCGATTTCCGTCCCGCGGCCGACGCGCCGCGCGTCCTCTTCGCTGGCCGGCGCGATTTCGAATCCACTGCCGCCCGACGACGACCAGACCCAGACCTGGTCGGTCCCGGCGCGACGGCTGGTGACCAGGATGCGATCGGCGACCATGAATGCGGCATAGAAACCGACCCCGAACTGGCCGATCAAGCCGGCGCCATCCTTCGCCTCGGTCAGGCGGGACAGGAAGGATTTGGTACCGGAACGCGCGATAGTGCCGAGATTGTCGATCAGCTCCTGGCGATCCATCCCGATGCCGCTGTCGATTACGGAAAGCGTGCCTGCCTTCTTGTCGGGCACGATGCGGATTTTGGGCGGCGCCCCGTCGGCGATCAGATCGGGGGCGGCGATGGCCTCGTAGCGCAGCCTGTCGCAGGCATCCGAGGCGTTCGAAATCAGTTCACGCAGGAAGATGTCGGTTTCGGAATAGACCGAATGCACCATCAGGTGCAGCAGTTCGGCAACCTCGGCCTGGAACGGCTGGGAAACAGTTGAAGTGTCGGTATCGGCAGTCATTGTCTGGCTCGCTTGAGGTTGGATTGGAAGGTCTGGAAAATTCCCATATAGCGCGGCCATTCCCGGTGGCAAGGTTTGCGAACCGATGACGGCGCGCCCTCCTTCGTAGCCCGGATGCAGCGCAGCGCAATCCGGGAATCGCGATGCGGACGGGATGGCCCCGGATTTCGCTTCGCTGCATCCGGGCTACGGGTGCTTACGTCACCCGAGTTGCCACTCTGCCCGACTATCAATATTAAGACAGGACGGGTGATCGAGTGGCGATCTCGTTCGCGAATTCCGCAAGAAGAAATAAGAAGGGCAATGGATGGAAGCTCAGGTCAACCGCGCGCGCTCGGCCGGCAAATGGTCGCCTTCGTCCCAGGCGAGCGACATCGTCAAGAGCATTCATGCGATGCTGCATCCGCGCAACATCGTGCTGGTCGGCGCCACCGACAAGCCGGGTAATTACGCCGAGCGCATCTGGAACAATCTGGTCAAATACAAATTCGAGGGCGGCCTCTATCCGCTCAACGCCCGGCGCGAAACCATCTGGGGCGTTCCCTGCTACAAGGATTTCGCCAGCCTGCCCGACAGGCCCGACCATGTGTTGGTGCTAGTGCCCGCCCGTTTCGCCGTTCAGGTGATCCGCGACGCCGCGGCCGCCGGCGCCCGCTCGGCGACCATCGTCACTTCGGGCTTCAGCGAATTGCAGGACGCGGAAAGCCAGCGGCTTGCCGTCGAATTGCAGCAGGCCATTCGCGAAACCGGCATGGCTGTCACCGGCCCGAATTGCCTCGGCAACCTCAGCGCCGGCGAAAGGCTGTTCACCAATATCGACGACCGCATCGTCACCATGGAGGCCGGCCCGGTCGCGGTCGCCGGCCAGTCCGGGGCGATCGTGATGGCGATCCGCCAGGCGCTCGAGGATCGCGGCGTCGGCGTCGGCTATATGGTCACCACCGGCAACGAGGCCGGCCTCGAGACGCCGGATCTCATGGCCTATTTCGCCGCC
>JBDTKD010000580.1:0-7268 GCA_039935515.1 Bradyrhizobium sp. | reverse complement strand
CCGGCCGCCATATTTGTTCGGAATCCAGCCGCCGGCGGGCCGGCTGTAGTCGAGGTACAGCATGGAAGCCACGGCATCGACGCGCAGGCCGTCGATGGCATAGCGCTCCAGCCAGAACAACGCGTTCGAGACCAAGAAATTGACGACTTCGGTGCGGCCATAATTATAGATCAGCGTGCCCCAGTCGAGGTGGCGGCCCTGCAGCGGGTTGGCGTGTTCATAGAGCGCGGTGCCGTCGAAATGGCCGAGGCCGTGCGGATCGTCCGGGAAATGCCCGGGCACCCAGTCCAGCATCACGCCGAGGCCCTCGCGATGGCAGGCGTCGACCAGCGCGGCGAAATCCTGCGGCGGGCCGAACCGGCTGGTCGGCGCAAACAGGCCGGTCGGCTGGTATCCCCATGAGCCGTCGAAGGGATGCTCGTTGACCGGCAGGAACTCGATATGGGTGAAGCCGAGATCGCGGGCGTAGGCCGGCAACTGCTCGGCGAGATCGCGATAGCTCAGCCATTCGTTAGGGCCCTTGCGCCGCCACGAGCCGAGGTGAACTTCATAGATCGAGATCGGCGCGTTCAACGCGTTGACATTGGCCGGCGCCGGGCGCGGCCGCGGTAGCCTGGCTTCGTCGAAAACGATCGAGGCGGTGCTGGGCCGCACCTCGGCGGCAAACGCCACCGGATCGGATTTCAGCGCGAGGCGCTGACCCTGTGGGCCGATGATATCGAACTTGTAGTGATCGCCGGCCCTGGCGTGGGGCACGAACAGCTCCCAATAGCCGACGCCGCGAACCCGCATCGGGTGCCGCCGCGCATCCCAGAAGTTGAAGTCGCCAACCACGCTGACCCGCCGCGCGTTGGGTGCGAGCACCACAAACGCCACGCCGTCGACGCCGTCGATCTGCATCGGATGCGCGCCAAGCTTGTCGTAGATCCGCTGATGGGTACCTTCACCCAGCAGATACAGGTCGAAGTCCGACAGCACCGGCGGAAACCGGTAGGGGTCGTCGAGGTCGACGACATGGTCGCCGAAGCGGGCCCGCAGCTGGTAGCGCTTCGATCCGTTCGGCATTGCGCCGGCGAACAGGCCGGCATCGTGGATGCGGGCAAGCGGCGCGGTTTCCCCGTGCTCGCCGACGGCCTCGACATTGGAAGCCTCCGGCAGGAACGCGCGCACGACATGATGGTCGCCCTCGGCGTGAAGTCCGAGATAGCGGAACGGGTCGGCGTGGCGGCCTTCCACGATCGCATAGGCCTCCGCGGAAAGCTTCGTCATGGGGCCTCGCTGCCATGCTCGGACAGGATTCGGAGAGCCCCGGTCAGCGGCAGGCGCAGCCAATCCGGCCGGTAGGCCAGCTCGTATTCGATCTCGTAGAACGCTTTCTCAAGCACGAAGAAATCCAGCATCTGTCGCGCGGCAAGCGGATCGGTCGGCCACAGATGCTGGCTGATCATGGTTTCGCGATAGGCGGCGAGGAATGCTGCAACCGCGCGTTCCCGCCATTCCGCAAGGGCCGCACCAAGCTTGCCCTGTTCGTCGGGTGCCACCTTCGCCGCACGCTCCAGTGCCGCGGTGGCCGAGTAGTCGATCGAACGGATCAGGCCAGCGACGTCGCGCGCCGCCGGCGCCTTGCGTCGCCGTTCCTCATGTGGCCGGCGCGGCTCGCCCTCGAAGTCGATGATGAAGATATCGTCCTTGACGATCAGCATCTGGCCGAGATGGAAATCGCCGTGATGGCGGATGTTCAGGCCGTCGATGCCGGGCGGAAGCAACGCGCTCAGGCGGTCGCGCAAGGTGGCGTGTTCGGCCAGCAGCTGGTCGACCAACTGGCGATCGGCTTCCCTCAGGCTGTCGCGCCGCTGCTTCAGCGTGTCGAACACGCGCTCGGCGCGGGTCATGACCTCGTCGATCCGGCGCTTGACGTCGTCGGGCTTGATCTGCTCCGGCGCAAATTCCGGGAGGTCGTCGCGGCTTGCGAGCGCGAGATGCATTTCGGCGACGCGTCTTCCGGTCTGCGACATGTAGCGCAGATAGGGCACCTGTTCCTCGCTCTCGCCGGGATGCTCGCTCTTCGCCAGCAGGCGCTGTTCGTCGACGAAGCGATCGAGATAGGCCGATGTCACGGCCCAGCCGTCACCCTGGTTCTCGACAAAGGTTTGGACGACCGCGACCGCGCTTTTGCTCTTGTTGTCGCCTTCGACCAGTTCGACGCTGCCGAGCAGCGCCGGCGTGTTGGCAAAGCCCGCGACTTCGGTCAGGAAGCGGCCGACCTCGATCTCGGGATTGATGCCGGGCTCGAGCTTGCGATACACCTTGACCACATAGTCGTTGTCGACCAGCGCGGTGCTGTTGGATTGCTCGGTTTCGACAGCGCGAATGTGGTTGGGCTGCCGAATCGGCTTGTCGGCAAACCGGCTGGTCGGCCTGAATTCAAGCCGCAGGTCGTTTTCTTCCACGGTCAGGGATTCGCGCAAGTTGCGCAGCAACAGCGCGATGAAGATCTGGTCGGTGGCGACGTCGAGCAGGGTGCCCTCGCGCGCACCCTGGCGTACGGCGGCAAAGGCACGGGGGTTGTAGCGCTCGCGATCGAACCGCATCCATTCGATCTGCATCGGCAGCACGTAGCGCGTGGTGACGCCGCGTTGCGTGGCCTCGAAGAACGCCAGCCACGGGCGGTTGTCGCCGATGTCGCAGAACGGGATCGCCGAGGTCAGGGTCGGCTGGATGGCTTTCGGCGATCGCTCCGGATACCAGCGCGTGCGCGACAGGTAGCCGGGCAGCACGTCGCGTTCGAATACGCCCCTGGTGCGGGCGAGCGATACCCAGGTGGCGCCGACCGGCACGACAAGGGTCTCGAACTCGGGAACGACCGATGGCGCGACGTGTTCCGACTTGTCGGGCTCCCGCAGTTCGAACCAGTAGAAGCCATACGGCGCCAGCGTTATCATGTAGGGCAATTCGCCGATCGGCGGAAAGCGGGTGCGCCCGAGCATTTCGAGCGGGATACGATCCTTCCACGCCGACAGATCGAGTTCGGTCGCCTGCGCCGAGCGCGACAGATTGGCGACGCAGAGGATCACCTCCTGGCCATATTGCCGTACATAAGCCAGCACGCAACGGTTGACCGGACGGATGAAGGTCATGGTGCCGCGGCCGAACGCCAGCGTCGACTTCCGCACCGAGATCAGCCGCTTGGTCGCGCTCAGCAGCGACGACAGGCTGCGCGACTGCGCCTCGACATTGACCGCCTCGTAGCCATAGACCGGATCCATGATGGTCGGGGCGTACAGCCGGGCCGGGTCGGCGCGGGAGAAACCGCCATTGCGGTCCGGCGACCATTGCATCGGGGTGCGAACGCCGTTGCGGTCGCCGAGGTAGATGTTGTCGCCCATGCCGATTTCGTCGCCATAGTAGATGATCGGCGTACCGGGGAATGACAGCAGCAGCGAATTCATCAGCTCGATCTTGCGGCGGTCGTTGTCCATCAGCGGCGCGAGGCGGCGGCGGATCCCGACATTGATGCGGGCGCGGGGGTCGTTGGCGTAGGTCGACCACAGATAATCGCGCTCGACGTCGGTGACCATTTCGAGCGTCAGCTCGTCATGGTTGCGCAGAAACAGAGCCCACTGGCAGGTGTTCGGAATATCTGGCGTCTGACGCAGGATGTCGGTGATCGGAAACCGGTCCTCCTGCGCGATCGCCATGTAGATCCGCGGCATCAGCGGGAAATGATAGGCCATGTGGCATTCGTCGCCGCGGCCGAAATATTCCTGGACGTCCTCCGGCCATTGATTGGCTTCCGCCAGCAGCACCTTGCCCTTGGAATAGGCGTCGAGTTCGGCGCGCAGCTTCTTGATGATGGCGTGGGTTTCCGGCAGGTTCTCGTTGTTGGTGCCGTCGCGTTCGCACAGATAGGGAATGGCATCGAGCCGGAAACCGTCGACGCCGGCGTCGAGCCAGCGCTTCATCACCTGGATCAGCGCGCTGACAACCCGCGGATTGTCGAAATTGAGATCGGGCTGGTGCGAGAAGAAGCGGTGCCAGTAGAACTGGCCGGCTTCCGGATCCCAGGTCCAGTTCGATTTCTCGGTGTCGGTGAAGATGATCCGCGTGCCCAGATATTTCTGGTCTGTATCGCTCCACACATACCAGTTGCGCGCGCTCGATTTCGGATCGCTGCGGCGGGCGCGCTTGAACCAGTCGTGCTGGTCGGAGGTATGATTGACCACCAGCTCGGTGATGACGCGCAGACCGCGCCGCTTGGCCTCGACGATGAAGCGCCGGAAATCCTTCATCGTGCCGAAATCGCGATTGATGTCGCCATAGTCGGCGATGTCGTAGCCGTCGTCGCGGCCGGGAGAGGGGTAGAACGGCAACAGCCACAGCGTGGTGACGCCGAGGTCCTGCAGGTAGCCGAGTTTTTCGGTCAGTCCGGCAAAATCGCCGATGCCGTCATTATTGCTGTCGGCGAAGGCCTTGACGTGGAGCTGGTAGATGATGGCGTCCTTGTACCAGAGCTCGTCGCCGGTGTCGCCGGCCGGCTGTTTCTTGGCATCGATGGCGGGCATCACGTTCATGGCGCCGCTCACGCCAGACAGCGGAACAGCAACGCGGGATCGCGGACCGGATCGACCCGCAGCCGAATGCCGCCCCACTCGACAGGGTGGCGCTCGCCGGTCATCAGATTCTCGACCGCGGCGACGTTGCGGCGGTCGCCGGGCAGGCCGACCTGGATGTCGCCGAGCGGAAGCCAGAATTCGTGCGGATCACGCGTCAAGGCGATCGCCGTAACGACGCTGTTGGTCTGATCGATCGATTCCTTGACGAAGGCGGTGACGTTGCCGTCTTCGATCGCAATGAAGCGCAACTGGCCGGTCTGCTGCAGCGCCGCGTTTTCGCGGCGAGCGCGGTTGAGCTCGCAGATATAGGGCTTGATGTTGTCAGGCCTGTCCCAGTCGCGCACCTTGATCTCGTATTTTTCGGAATTCAGATATTCCTCCCGGCCTGGTATCGGGTCGTGCTCCAGCAGCTCGAACCCGTTATAGATGCCGTAGCTGCCCGACAGCGTGGCGGCGAGCGCGACGCGGGACTTGAACATCCAGCTCTCGCCGCTTTGCAGATGAAAGGGCAGGATGTCGGGTGTATTGACGAAAAAGTTCGGACGATAGAAGTCGCGCTCCGGATAGGCGGTGAGCTCGGTGAGATACTGCTCCAGCTCCCACTTCTGGGTCCGCCAGGTGAAGTAGGTATAGGATTGGGTGAAGCCGAGCTTAGCAAGCCCCTTCATCAGTTTCGGCCGCGTGAACGCCTCGGCGAGGAAGATCACGTCGGGATGGCGGAGCTGGACTTCCCGGATCAGCCATTCCCAGAATGGAAATGGCTTGGTGTGGGGATTGTCGACGCGGAAGATTTTCACGCCCTGTTCTACCCAGAACAGCACGACGTCGCGCAAGGCGTTCCATAGCGCGCCGGCATCCTCGGATGAAAAATCGGGGTTGACGATGTCCTCGTATTTCTTCGGCGGATTCTCGGCATAGCACATCGAGCCGTCCGGCCGCCGCCTGAACCATTGCGGATGCTGTTTGAGCCAGGGATGGTCCGGCGAGCACTGCACGGCAAAATCGAGCGCGACTTCCATCTTGAGCAGCCTGCAGGCCGCGACCAACTCGCGGAAATCCTCCAGCGTGCCCAATTCCGGATGCACCGCATCGTGGCCGCCTTCGGCGGCGCCGATGGCATATAGGCTGCCGGGATCGCCCTCGGCCGCCGTCACCGCGTTGTTGCGGCCCTTGCGGTTGGTATGGCCGATCGGGTGGATCGGGGTCAGATACACCACGTCGAACCCCATCGCCGCAATGTCGGGCAAGCGCGCGATGCAATCCTTGAACGTGCCGTGCTGGCCCGGCGTCTTGCCCTGACTGCGCGGCACCATTTCGTACCACGCGACGTTTCTCGCCCGTGGCCGGTCCGCCACCAGGGGAAACAGCGGCGATCGCGTCAGGTCGTGCCGCAACTGGCTCTCGGCCATCGCGTCTTTCAGTTTGTCGGTCAATAGCGGCGCGGCTTCGCCGGTCTGCAGAAAATCCTCGCATTGGCGCAAGATCACCGCGGCGGCGGCGTGGCCGCCGGACTGTGCCTTGGTCAGCATGCCCGCGCCCTCGATCGCGTCGAGGCTGAGGTCGGCACCGGCCTTCTGCTTGAGCTCGAAGCCATGCCGCCATGTGGCGAATTCGTCGGTCCAGGCCTCGATGGCGTAGACATAACGGCCAGGCTGATCCGGCACAAACGATCCGACCCAGCGGTCATTGCTGTGATGGGACATGGCCGCACGCTGCCACTCGCGGTCCTGTTCGCGACGCCAGACCAGCGCCACGGCAACTACATCATGGCCGTCACGATAGACGTCCGCCCACACTTCGACACGCTCGCCGACGATACGCTTCACGGGAAACCGACCGCCATCGATCAGCGGGTAAACATCTTCGATATGGAATGTGCCGCCGGCTGCGGCGCTCGCGACGGTCTGAGCTGTTCTATTCACGGTGATGCCATTGACTTGGAGAATACGCCCCGTTTCGTTTGCGGGAAAGAGACGCTTCCGGACATATATACAAAGCCGCTCGTTAGATATTGGTTCCCGGGGAACGGGGGAGGCGAAGTAGCGTTAATCATTGCTATCCTCTTCCTACATTTAGAGAATTTTGCGACGCCCAGCGGGATTGTCGCGTGCAGGCAGCGTGCCGAATGGACCTTTTTGCCAAAGCCAGAGAGCTGGGAATTGAGACCGAATTCGTGGACGGTCAGGGCCGCCGGCATGTCACCGATGCGGCGGCGCTGAAAATCATCCTCGATGCCCTGCAGGCCGAACCGCCACGCCGGATTCTCGGCCAGGCGGTCGTGGTCCGATCGGGCCGGCCGGCACGGACCGAACTTGGCTCCGCCGCGAGGCTCCCGGTCGACTGGAAAATCGTTGCGGGCCTTGAGCTTATCGCGGAAGGCAGGGTTAACGACCGCCTCGTCGCCTGGCCGGACAATCTGCCCGATGGCAGCTACCGGCTGCACCTGACCGACGCAGCCGCATCCGCCGAAGAGGTACCGCTGATCGTGGCCTCGCCGCGGGCGTTCGGGGGCGATTTCGAGCGCTGTTGGCTGCTCGCGGTCCAGCTCTATGGCGTCCGTTCGGCCCGCAATTGGGGGATCGGGGATTTCACCGATCTTGAAGCGCTGATCGAGCTTGCAGGTCATTTGGGTGCCGATGGGGTCGGCCTCAACCC
>JBDTKD010000579.1:0-3408 GCA_039935515.1 Bradyrhizobium sp. | reverse complement strand
CATTACGAGGAGCGAAGCGACGAAACAATCCAAGCTTCGTCCCTGACGCTGGATTGCTTCGCTTGCGCTCGCAATGACGGTGAGAATGCGTAGCCCGGATGCAGCGAAGCGAAATCCGGGGCCACTTCATCCGTATCGCGATTCCCGGATTGGGTGGACCTCGGAATGACGGCGCGGCTCTACAGCGCGGCGAGTTGCTTGTTGCGGAGGTCGGTCACCAGCATCAATCCGGGCGCATGGGTGATGGCAAAGGGCAGCTTCGCCGCCGCGATCACCGCCTGCGGGGTCACGCCGCAGGCCCAGAACACCGGAATCTCGTCGGCCTCCACCGCTACCGCGTCGCCGTAGTCCGGCTTCGAGATATCGGCAATTCCAATCGAATGCGGATGGCCGAGATGGACCGGCGCACCGTGCACGGCGGGGAACCGCGAGGTGATCTGCACCGCGCGGATTGCATCGGCCGGCTTGAACGGCCGCATCGACACCACCATCGGACCGGCAAACGGCCCCGAAGCCGCGCAGGCGATATTGGTGCGATACATCGGCACCCGCACCTTGCGCTCGATGTGGCGGATCGGCAGATCGTCCGCCATCAGCGCTTCCTCGAACGAGAACGAGCATCCGAGCACGAACGCCACAAGATCGTCGCGCCAGTGCGCCATCAGATCGGTGGGTTCCTCCGTCACCTCGCCGTCCCGCCAGATCCGGTAGCGCGGCAGGTCGGTGCGGATATCGAGGTCGATCCCCAAAGACGGGATGCGGGGATCGCCGACATCGGACATGCCGATCACCGGGCAGGGTTTCGGGTTGAGCTGGCAGAACCGGTGGAATGCCGCCGCCAGCTTCTCGGGCAGGATTGCCAGATTGCCCTGCACAAAGCCGTTGGCGACGCCGGCCGTTGTCGTCGCCATCCCGGCGCGGCAGTCGAGCCGCGCCTGCAGGCTCGGGAGGATCGCCCGCCCCTCGTGGCTGCCCTGCCCTGTTCTCGCCTGACTGACATTCATCGAAAATGCTCCCGCCTCGACAGGTGGTGCCGCGCAGTTCTACCATGGCACGCGACAGCTCGCAGCAACAGGTTTAGCGGAACGCCGAATGACCAAGATCGCCTCCAATCTGCAAATCGATTCCGCCCGGCTTTGGGGCACGATTCACGAGACCGCGAAATTCGGCGCCACACCGAAAGGCGGCGTACGGCGGCTGACGCTCGGGCCGGAGGACAAGCAGGTGCGCGACTGGTTCCGCGACGCCTGCGAGGCGGCGGGTCTGGAGGTGCATGTCGATACGCTCGGCTCGATGTTCGGCTTGCGCAAGGGCCGCGACATGTCGAAGCCCCCGGTCGGGCTCGGCTCGCATCTCGACACCCAGCCGACCGGCGGCAAATATGACGGCGTGCTCGGCACCCTGGCGGCGCTCGAAGTCGTCCGCACTCTCAACGACGCCGGGATCGAGACCGAAACACCGATCTGCATCGTCAACTGGACCAATGAAGAGGGCTCGCGGTTCGCGCCGGCGACCATGGCCTCGGCCGCCTATGCCGGCGACTACACCACCGATGACATTCTGGCGCGGCGCGATGCGGCCGGGGTCAGCGTCGGCGAAGCGCTCGACGGCATCGGCTACCGCGGCAGCGAGGCGGTCGGCGCCCGCAGGCTCGGCGCCTTCGTCGAACTGCATATCGAGCAGGGCCCACTGTTGGAAGCCGAGAACAAGACCATCGGCGTGGTGGATCGCGGTCAGGGCATCGTCTGGTACGACGGCAAGATCACCGGCTTCGAAAGCCATGCCGGCACCACCCCGATGCCACTGCGCCGCGACGCGCTGGCGGCCTTGTCCGAATTCGTGCTGGCGGTCGAGCGCATCGCCAGGGCACATGGCCCGAACGCCGTCGGCACCGTCGGCGAGGCCGTGATTGCGGCGCCCTCGCGCAACGTCATTCCAGGCGAGGTCGCCTTCACCGTCGATATCCGCAGCCCGAACGCGGCAACGCTCGACGCCATCGACCGGGATTTGCGCAGCGCCACCGCGGAAATCGCTGCGCGGCGCAAGGTCGAGATGGCACTGGCGCCGATCTGGCGCAAGGAGCCGACCGTGTTCAACGCAAAGCTGGTCGATGCGGTCGAAACCGCAACCAGGGCGCTCGGCTACAGCCACCGCCGCATCACCTCAGGCGCCGGTCACGACGCCTGCAATCTGGCGAATGTGGTGCCGGCAGCGATGATCTTCGTGCCCTGCAAGGATGGCGTCAGCCACAACGAGCTCGAGGACGCAACCCAGGCCGACTGCACCGCCGGCGCCAACGCCCTGATGCATACCGTGCTCGCGCTCGCCGGCGTCGCCTCATAGCCGACAACAAACCCCACAGACCAGCGGAGGCCAATTTGCGCGGAGTATTTGTCGATGCCAATGAGTCGCTGGCCGTGATTTTGGAGCGACTGACAAAACCCGGCGATCCCGAGATGCGCATTCATCGCGATCCCGACATCGGGCCTGAACAGCTGCCGAAAGTGCTCGACGGCGCCGGGATCGCGATCGTCGATCACACGGCGCTGCCGACCGCCATCGCGCGTAACTGTGCAGGGCTGAAGCACGTCGTCTTCCTCGGCACCGGCGCCCGCAGCTACATGAATCCGGAAGAGCTGGCCGAGCTGGGCATCGAGGTCCATTTGATCAAGGGCTATGGCGACACTGCGGTGGCCGAATCCACCGTGGCGCTGATGTGGGCGGCCGCGCGCGGCATCGCCCGGATGGACCGCGAAATGCGTGCCGGCAACTGGCTGCGCGAGGACGGCATGCAGCTCAAGGGCAAGACGCTGGGCCTGATCGGATTCGGCGGTATCGCTGCGGAAGTGGCGCGCATTGCGAGCGGCAGCGGCCTGCGGGTAATTGCCTGGAACCGGACGCCGAAGCGCCACCCGAGCGTCGAATTCACCGCGCTCGATGCGCTGCTGGCGCAGAGCCATGTCGTCTCGCTGCATCTGTTGCTGAATGACGAGACCCGCGGTTTTGTCTCGCGGCAGCGGATCGACGCGATGAAGCCGGGCGTGATCCTGGTCAACAGCGCACGCGGCGCGCTGGTCGATGAAGCCGCCATGATCGAGGCGCTGCGATCAGGTCACATCCGGCATGCCGGCCTCGACGTCTTCAACACCGAGCCGCTGCCCTCGGACCATGCGCTGACACAACTGCCGAATGTAACGCTCTCGGCCCATTCCGCCTTCCGCACCCCGGAGGCGAGCGAGAATTTGATCGAGGCGGCGTGGCAGCATTGCCGCAGGATTGCGAGGGGCTGAGACGGGAAGTGTCGTAGCCCGGATGGAGCGCAGCGCAATCCGGGAATTGCGATTTCGGTGAGACCACTCCCGGATTACGCTGCGCTCCATCCGGGCTACGCATTCTCACCGTCATTGC
>JBDTKD010000578.1:0-9915 GCA_039935515.1 Bradyrhizobium sp. | reverse complement strand
ACGCGCAATCCGTGGGACCTGTCGCGTTAAGCCGCCGGATCGTCGGGCGGTGCGGCGGCGGCGCTGGCCAGCGGCACGGCATGGCTGGCGCATGGCTCCGACATGGGCGGCTCGCTGCGCAACCCCGCGAGCTTCTGCGGCATTGTCGGCATGCGGCCGAGCATCGGCCGCGTCGCGCATACCCCGATCGCCAAGATCGATCGCAATCTCGGCGTGCAGGGCCCGATGGCGCGCAATGTCGAGGACCTCGCACTGCTGCTCGACGCCATGAGCGGCGAGCATCCCGCCGATCCGCTGTCGCTGCCGCGGCTGCCGACGTCCTTCCTGTCGGCCGCGCGCTCCGGCAAGCGGCCGAAGCGCGTGGCCTATTCGCCCGATCTCGGCATCACGCCGGTCGATCCCGAGATCGCCGCCATCACCCGCAAAGCCGCGCAGCGCTTCGCCGAGGCCGGCGCGATCGTCGAAGACGCGCATCCCGACCTGCGCGAGGCGCATCAATGCTTCCACGTCTTGCGGGCGTTCGACTTCGCGGTCAGCAAGGCGGCGTTGCTGCGCACCAGGCGCGATCAGCTCAAGCCGGAAGTGATCTGGAATATCGAGGAAGGCCTCAAGCTCACGGTCGGCGAGCTCGAGCGGGCGGAAGCGCAGCGGGTGGCGATGACCGCACGCACCCTGGAGTTCTTCAGGACCTACGATCTCCTGCTGACGCCGGCGACCATCGTTGCGCCGTTCCCGGTCGAAAACCGCTACGTCGCCGAATGTGCCGGCAGGAAATTCGACAATTACGTCGAATGGCTCGGCATCGTCTATGCGATCACGCTGGTCTGCTGCCCGGCGCTGTCGCTGCCATGCGGATTCACCGCCTCGGGCCTGCCGGTCGGACTACAGATGGTGGGGCCGCCACGCAGCGAAGGTCAGCTTCTGGCCTACGCGAAGGGGCTGGAGGATATTCTGGGCGTGCGCGGCACCACGCCGATCGATCCGCGACCGGCCAAGCAAGTTGGCAAGTAACCCGACACCGCTTTTGCCGATTTGGGCGCTGGCGGTTGAGCCCTGCGCGGCTATAATTGGCGGCAAGTACAGCGCGCGAACGATGGCGCGGGAAGGAATGCCTAGATGGCCGGAAAACTGAAGATTCACGTCGACCAGGACAGGTGTCAGGGCCACGCCCGCTGCAAATCGCTGGCGCCCGAACTGTTCGAACTCGACCAGTTCGGCAATGCGCATGAGATCGGCGACGGATCGGTCCCCGAAGGGCTCGAGGACAAGGCCTGGCTTGCCCAGACCAATTGTCCGGAAATTGCCATTGAAATTAGCGAAGATTGAACGCGTTTGCTGCACAGCTTTTTAGCCGGTTGACCTGGCACGTTTTGATTAGCGAACGAAACCAAAAGGAAATTGCCTGATGTCCAATCATGCCCCGGTCACCGATTGGGTTCACGATTTCGACCATACCGATCCGCGCTGGACCGAGAATCCGTTTCCGATTTGGGAAAAACTGCGCGCTGAATGCCCGGTCGTCCACACCGAGCGTTTCCTTGGCTGCTACCTGCCGACCACCTATGAAGCGGTGAAAGAGGTCGCCTACGACACCGAACATTTTTCCTCGCGCCGCGTCATCGTCCGCGACGTGCGGCCCGAGACGCCGGGATCGGCGCCGCCGATCACCTCCGATCCGCCGCAACACAAGCCCGCCAAGCAACTGCTGCTGCCGCCGTTCACGCCCGACGCCATGAAGAGGCTCGAACCCAGGGTTCGCGCCATCTGCAATGAACTGATCGATGAATTCATCGATGACGGAAAATGCGACGCCGCGGCGCGCTATACCAAGCACATTCCGGTGCGGGCGATCGCCCATATGCTCGGCATCCCGGAAAAGGACGGCGGCCTGTTCATCAAGTGGATCCACGAGATCCTCGAACTGGGGATCAAGGATGACGACGCGCTGATGCGCGCGGTCCACGACATGTCCGCCTATTTCGCTGGCCATATCGAGCAGCGCAAGCAACACCCGACCGACGATCTGATCTCGACGCTGATGAATGCCAGGGACAAGGACGGCCAGCCCCTGTCCGATGTTCACGTGCAGGGCTCGCTGCGGCTGCTCCTGATCGCCGGGATCGATACCACTTGGAGCGCGATCGGTTCGTCGCTGTGGCATCTGGCGAAGACGCCGGCGGACCGCGCGCGATTGATCGCGGAGCCCGCGCTGCTGCCGACCGCGGTCGAGGAATTCCTGCGGGCCTATGCGCCGGTGACGATGGCCCGCGAGGTGGTGAAGGAGACGATGGTGAGCGGCTGCCCGGTCAAGCCCGGCAATATGGTGCTGCTGTCATTCCCCGCCGCCAACCGCGATCCCGCGATGTTTCCCGACGCCGACAAGGTGGTGATCGACCGCAAGGAGAACCGCCACGCTGCGTTCGGCCTCGGCATTCATCGTTGCATCGGCTCCAACCTCGCGCGCATGGAAATGACGGTGGCAATCGAGGAGTGGCTGAAGCGGATTCCGGATTTTCGGCTCGATCCGGCCGGCCAGGTCACCTGGTCGGAAGGCACCGTACGCGGGCCGCGGCAGCTTCCGCTGCTGTTTGGCAGAGCGAGCTGAACTTTTTCGCTTTTTGAACAGCGGCCACTTGGCGCGTTTGAAGGCCAAGCCACCGTCGGCCTCGTGGTTCGAGACGCCGCGCAAGGCGCGGCTCCTCACCATGAGGGTCTGAGTCCTCATCCTGAGGAGCATCGCGAAGCGATGCGTCTCGAAGGATGAAGCGACGGTGACGGAAATAATATAATCTGAACGACAGAGCCGATGTCCGTTCCGAACCATGGAGTCTGAACGTGCCGATTGAACGTTTCCAGTTTATGGGCTCGGAAGGCCAGCAGCTCGCGGCCTCGCTCGACCTGCCGGAGCGCGAGCCGATCGCCTATGCGCTGTTCGCGCATTGCTTCACCTGCGGCAAGGACGTGCTCGCCGCCAAGCGGATCGCGGTAACGCTGGCGGCGAAGGGCATCGCGGTGCTGCGCTTCGACTTCACCGGGCTCGGCTCCAGCGAAGGCGATTTCGCCAACTCGACCTTCTCCTCGAACGTCGCCGATCTGGTGCGGGCCGCCGATCATCTGCGCGCCGCCCGCAAGGGTGCCACGATCCTGATCGGCCATAGTCTCGGCGGCGCCGCCGTTCTGGCCGCCGCCGCTCAAATTCCCGACGCCAAAGCCGTCGTCACCATCGCCGCACCCTCCGATCCCGGCCATGTCACCGGCCTGTTCGCCGAACGGATCGAGGACATCCGCAAGCAGGGCAAGGTCGAGGTTTCGCTCGCCGGCCGCCCGTTCCAGATCAAGCGCGAATTCCTCGACGACATCGCCGAGCATAATCTGATGACGCATGTCGCGAGGCTGCACAAGGCGTTGCTGGTGATGCACGCGCCGACCGACGATACCGTCGGCATCGACAACGCCACCCGCATCTTCGTGGCGGCCAGACATCCCAAGAGCTTCGTCTCGCTGGCCGACGCCGATCATCTCCTGACTCAGAAACGCGACGCCGGCTATGTCGCCGATGTCATCGCCGCCTGGGTCGAACGCTATTTCGACCCCGTCGCGGCGGAGCCAGCCACCGATCCCGGCAAGGCGCCGCGCCAAGTCGTGGTGCGTGAGACCCGCCACAGCAAATTCCAGCAAACCGTTTCGATCGGGCCGCATCGGATGCTGGCCGATGAACCCGTCGCCGCTGGTGGCGAGGATAGCGGACCCGGGCCGTATGATTTCCTGCTGGCCGGTCTCGGCGCCTGCACCTCGATGACCATGCGGCTCTACGCCGACCGCAAATCGCTGCCGCTCGATCGGGTGACCGTGACGCTGACGCACAACAAGATCCACGCGGAGGATTGCGCCGAATGCGAAACCAGGACCGGCATGCTCGACCGGATCGACCGGGTGATCGCCATGGAAGGCACGCTCGACGCCGAGCAGCGCACGAGGCTGATGGAGATCGCCGACAAGTGCCCGGTGCATCGCACCCTGACCTCGGAGGTCCACATCGTGACCAGGCCTGCGGATTGACGAACCCTCGCGCGGGCGTATCATCGGCATCAAGGAGCCGCCCATGCCGGCCGTGGCACGCATCGATCCGAAAGCGGTGTTTTCACCGGAGGAATGGCGCCGGCTGACCTCGCGTAGCTCGCTGCGCGGTCTGTGGCTGGTGGTTCACGCCTGGGCAACCATCGCGGCGGCAATAGCGCTGGTGGCGGTGTGGCCGAATCCCCTGACCTGGCTGATCGCGGTCATGGTGGTGGGCACGCGCCAGCTCGGGCTTGCGATCCTGATGCACGAAGCCGCCCATGGCGGGCTGCACGCCAACAAGAAGATCAACGAATGGGTCGGGCAATGGTTGTGCGCGGTCCCGGTCGGCGCCGATCTGGCCAGCTACCGCTCCTACCATCTGCAGCACCACAAATTCACCCAGCAGCCGGAAGATCCCGATTTGTCGCTGTCGGCGCCGTTTCCGATCAGCAAGGAGAGCTACACCCGAAAGGCCGTGCGCGACCTCAGCGGGCAAACCTTTGTGAAGCAGCGGCTGCCGCTATTCCTGTCGCTGTTCAGGCGAAGTGCCGGCGATGCTGCGTCGACCCATGAGAGCTTCGTCTCCAGCGGCGCCGACAAGATGGCGCGCTTTCTTGCCGTGAACGCCGTGCTGTTCGGCCTGTGCTGGCTCGCGGGTGTGGGCATCTGGTACTGGGCGGTCTGGGTGTTGGCGATGGCGACCTGGCTGTCGCTGGTGACGCGCATCCGCAATATCGCCGAACATGCCTGCACCAGCACCGGCGAGGATCCGTTCAGCCACGCCCGCACCACCTGCGCCAATCCGATCGAGCGGCTGCTGATCGCGCCCTATTGGGTGAACTATCACGCCGAACATCATCTGTTCATGTATCTGCCTTGCTACCACCTGCCCGAAGCGCACCGGCTCCTGATCGAGAAGGGTCTGATCCAGCGAATGGAAGTGCGCCCCGGCTATCTCGATGTGATGCGGCTCGCGACCTCGGGCCGGCAGGCCTGAGCGGCGCCAGAACCGCAGCCGCTCAGGCCCTGGCCTCCTGCATCGAAGCCAGGGGCGGAACGCGCAGCGGTCCGCGCAGGCCCGCGGCCGAGCCCAGCAAGATACCGGCCGCGGCTGCGAACGACGCCAGCGCCAGCGTCGACAGTCCGGTCAGGCCCTGCCCGATCGAGCAGCCAAGGGCCATCGCGCCGCCCGCCCCCATCAACGCCGCGCCGCCGGCCGAGCGCAGCATGTGGCGCGGCGATCGATAGCCCTCCCAGTGGAAGCGGCGCGTGACCAGCGCCGTCACCAGGCTTCCGACGATCACGCCGCCGATGGTCGCGATGCCGAAATTCAGTGTCAGCCCGGTCGACAGCATGACATATTGCAGCGAATCGGCGATCGGCGCGACGAAGGTAAGCGAGGTGACCGGCGCCGGATTGAAGTCGTCGGCGCCGAGATACCCGGTCGCAAACCAGCCCGCGGCGACCAGCAGTCCGACCATCACGCCGGCCGCGACCTGTCCCCAGGAGCGGCGGAATGGCGCATGTGCGAACGCAAAGATGATCAAAGCCCCGCTGATGGTCGAGGCTGCGAGCATCCGTGCGAACTTTGCATCGAGATGGAACACCGACAGCAGCGCCGGCACCGAGATCACCTTCGGCGACATTTGCGACCACTGCAGCACCGCGATGCGTGAGGGCGCAATCAGGCCCTTCAGCGTGATCTCCGCGGCGATGCCGAGCACGATCACCACGACAAACGAGCGCAAATTGCCGCTCCCGAGCAGTACCAGCGCGCGCGATCCGCAGCCGTTCGACATCACCATGCCGTAGCCGAACAACAGGCCGCCAAAGAACATCAGCGGCGCCGAGAACGACGGCTGCAGATAGATCGACTTGCCGAGATCGACCACCTGCCGCGCGGCAAGGAGCTGGGTCGCGGCGATTGCCACACCGAGCGCGAGCCCATAAGTCCGCACCAGCCGGCTGTCGCCCTCCGCCCACCAGCCACGCAGGCCGCTCACGAGGCAAAACCCGCTCAGCAGCCCGACCGCGCCATAGACGAGGCCGATCGCCAGGCCGGCATAGACGACAATATTGGCTCCGTCCTGCACTGGTTTTTCCCTGCGTTTTCCGGATCGTGTGTCCGGACAAGATACGACAAAACTTCAGCCCACAAACAGTGTCTCGAACGGAGCCGCGCTATGGCTCCGGCCGCAGGATCACGCGATCGCGCGACGAGCCCGCGACCGCGAGAAAGGCCGCCTTGGCGTCCTGCAGCGGATAGATCGCCGCGGAGCGGATCGGAAACGGCTTGAGATGGCCACCGGCAAGGCCGGGAACCAGTTCCTTCAAGACCGCGCCGGTCGCCACCGACGACAGCCCCAGCGTGTCGATGCCGACATAGGTGTGCTGGCCGCGATAGAATTCCAGGATGTTGAACGGCACGACCGGGGCGATGGCGGCGATCAGGATCTGGCGCCCGCGCACCGCCAGCGCTTGATGTGCGGCCTGAAAATAGGGATCGCCGACGGTATTGAAGACGATGTCGGCGCCCTTGCCGTCCGTGATCTCGCGAAGGCGTGCGGCAATATCGGCGGTCGAGGCATCG
Source organism: Bradyrhizobium sp. (assembly GCA_039935515.1). GTDB lineage: Bacteria > Pseudomonadota > Alphaproteobacteria > Rhizobiales > Xanthobacteraceae > Bradyrhizobium. Next base: position 3,266 of record JBDTKD010000578.1, on the reverse strand, counting down.
ATCACGTCGACCTTCGAATTGGCATGGCCTTGATAGGGTTCATTCTTGCGCACCACGCCGACGACACGGGCGCCGTGCCATGTCGCGATTTGCACAGCCGCCTGGCCGACCTTGCCGTTGACCCCCATCACCAGCACCGTCTCGGTTTTTCTCGGCATCCCGGCGCGACGAAAACCTTCCATGGCGGTGACGAAGGGAACGCCGAGACCGGCGGCTTGCTCCCACGACAGGCTTGCCGGCTTCTCGACCACGGCATCGGCTTCGACCGCGAGGTGCGTCGCATGGGTGCCGTCACGCCGGATGCCGAGATCGCCCGAGGAGCCAAAGACCTCGCGTCCGATCATGCCGGCAGGACCATCGATCACGATCCCCGCATAGTCCCGGCCCGGCGTACGCGGAAATACCGCGTAAGACATCAGGCCGGTGGCGGCTTTGACATCGGACGGATTGACGGCGGCTGCCTTGAGCTCGATCAGCACCTCGTCGGCGGCGCGCGACAGCGTGCGGCGCTCGATCGCTGGCGCGACCAAGGCCGGGGCGTCGGCCTTGGCCGCGAGGCGCACGCAGCGGGCCTCGACAGCAAGCGGCCGACCTTCTGATTTTTCGAAGACTGACATCACGGCCGTTTTCCGGACTTCTCGGGCACTCTATTGACGCCGCTGGGATCGTTGACAGCAAGGTCGCTTCGCATCATGACTAGCGGACTGTTCGCTTAGTTCAAGAGGCTTGTTCCGGCAAGCCCGGCGACCCGGAGAGACCGCAGTGAACGTCAACGCCACGCTTTCGCCCGACGATCTCGCGCGCGCCTGCGCCGAGGCGATGTGGAAGCAGGACGACGCCAGCAAGGGACTCGGCATGGAGATCGTCGAGATCAGACCGGGCCAGGCCACGCTGAAAATGACGGTCAAGCCGCACATGGTCAATGGCCAGCGGATCGCCCATGGCGGCTTCATCTTCACGCTGGCGGATTCGGCCTTCGCCTTTGCATGCAATACCCATAACGAACGCGTCGTTGCCGCCGAGGGCAACATCACGTTCATCCGGCCCGGCAAGCTTGGCGACGTTCTGGTTGCGAATGCGCGCGAGATCTCGCGCAGCGGCCGGTCCGGGATCTACGACGTGTGCGTCACCGCCAGCGACGTCGTGATCGCCGAGTTTCGCGGTCATTCCCGCACCATCGGCGGCACATGGCTGCCGACGTCAGAGACCGATCCGAAATAAACAGCCCGTCACCGATTTCAGGAGAAGCGCACGATGGCCTCGACAAACCTGCGACCGGGTGGAAGCGGTTACAGCGCCGAACTCGACGAGGCCGAACGCGCTTCCCGCGACGAGATTCTGGCGCTGCAAACCAGGCGCCTCGCCTGGTCGCTGGCACACGCCTATGACAACGTCACGCATTACCGAAAAGCCTTCGACAGGGCCGGCGTGCATCCGCGAGACTTCAGGCAATTGTCCGATCTCGCCCGGTTTCCCTTCACGGTCAAGACCGACCTGCGCGACAACTACCCCTTCAACATGTTCGCGGTACCGCGTGAAAAGCTGGTCCGCATCCACGCCTCCTCCGGCACCACCGGCAAGCCGATCGTGGTTGGCTATACCAGGGCCGATATCGACGTCTGGTCGGACGTGATGGCGCGCTCGATCCGCGCCGCCGGCGGCCGCACCGGCATGATCATGCACAACGCCTACGGCTATGGCCTGTTCACCGGCGGCCTCGGCGCGCATTACGGCGCCGAGCGGCTCGGCTGCACCGTGGTGCCGGTCTCGGGCGGCATGACCGAGCGGCAGGTGCAGCTCATCAACGACTTCAAGCCCGACATCATCACGGTGACGCCGAGCTACATGCTGGCGATCCTGGACGAGTTCAAGCGCCAGGGCCTTGACCCACACAAATCGTCCTTGAAATTCGGCATCTTTGGCGCGGAGCCCTGGACCAATGCCATGCGCGGCGAAATCGAGGCGGCGTTCAACATGGACGCCACCGACATCTACGGTCTTTCCGAGGTGATCGGTCCCGGCGTCGCCCAGGAATGCGTGGAGACCAAGGACGGCCTGCATGTCTGGGAAGATCATTTCTATCCGGAGGTGATCGATCCCGAGACCGGCAAGGTGCTGCCCGACGGCGAAAAAGGCGAGCTGGTGTTCACCTCGCTGACCAAGGAAGCATTTCCGATCATCCGCTACCGCACCCGCGACCTGACGCGGCTGTTGCCGGGCACCGCGCGGCCCGGGATGCGGCGCATGGAGAAGGTCACCGGACGTTCCGACGACATGATCATCCTGCGCGGCGTCAACGTGTTCCCCACCCAGATCGAGGAAGTGCTGCTTGCCACCGACTGGTGCGGCGGTCATTTCATCATCGAGCTGACCCGCGAGGGACGGATGGACGAGATGACGGTGCTGGCGGAAGCGCGGCCGGAACACTGGGACGGCAGCGGCCTGAGCGTCCATGCCGAGAAGGTCTCGACCTTCATCAAGAACACCATCGGCATCACCGCCCGCGTCAGGGCTGTCGCCCCGGAAACCCTGGAACGCTCGCTCGGCAAGGCAAAGCGCGTCCACGACAAGCGACCGAAGGGGTAGCTTCTCAACCCTCATGGTGAGGAGGCGCGTCGCGCCGTCTCGAACCATGAGGCCCGACACTGGCCTCATCCTTCGAGACGCCGCGCGAAAAGCGCGGCTCCTCTGGATGAGGGTTGGATCGCGTGGCGAAGCCGTAGCCCGAATGGAGCGCAGCGCAATCCGGGGAGGCGGCCCGAACAACCCGGATTTCGCTTCGCTCCATCCGGGCTACGCGGATTTGGAATGACCGGCCGGGCTAGACGTGATCGTAATCTACCACGACCCTGGCTGACACCGGGCGGGCCTGGCAGGTCAGGATGAACCCCGCCTCGAGTTCCCACGGCTCCAGCGAATAGTTCACTTCCATCCTGGCGTCGCCCTCGACGAGCTTGGCGCGGCAGGTCGAGCACATGCCGCCCCTGCAGGCGAATGGCAGGTCCATGCCGGCACGGAGCGCGGCGTCGAGGATCGCCTCGCCCTCGGCCACCGGCACTTCGCGGCGCTTGCCGTCGATGATCAGCGACGCCATCGCCTTGGCCGGCGCGGTCGCCGCGATCACCGCCTTCGGGCGCGGCTTGCCGCCGAGCCCGGAGACAAAGCGCTCGACGTGAATAAGCTCGGCGGCAATGCCGATGTCGCGGCAGGTCGCCTCGATGTCCTCGCTCATGCCGGTCGGACCGCAGATGAAGACGTGATCGACA
>JBDTKD010000577.1:0-4279 GCA_039935515.1 Bradyrhizobium sp. | reverse complement strand
AGTGTTCCGGCAACCCGGTCTACACCAAGCCGTATGGCAAGACCGCCTCCGATCTGGTCGGGCTGTTGAGTTGCGCGGAGTGGACCGGGGTCAGCCTGAGGCTGGTCTTGCAGGAGGCCGGACTTCGTCCCGAAGCCAAATGGCTGGTCGCCGAAGGCGCCGATGCGGCGGCGCTGACGCGCAGCATTCCGATCGAGAAATGTCTCGACGACGCCATGCTGGTGTACAGCCAGAACGGCGAACGGCTGCGTCCGCAGCAGGGTTATCCGTTGCGGTTGCTGCTGCCGGGTTTCGAAGGCAACATGAACGTGAAATGGCTGCGCCGCCTCAAGGCGGTCGCCGAGCCGGCCTATTCGCGGGAGGAGACGTCGAAATACACCGACCTGATGCCCGACGGCAGCGCACGGGAATTCACCTTCTACATGGAGGCGAAATCCATCATCACCCGGCCGTCCGGCGGCCAGAAGCTGACCGCGCACGGCTTCCACGAGATCACCGGCATCGCCTGGAGCGGGCATGGCAAGATCAAGCGGGTCGACGTCTCGGTCGATGGCGGCAAGGACTGGCAGGAAGCGCCGTTGCAGGAGCCGGTTCTGACCCGGGCGCTAACCCGGTTTCGGCTGCCATGGCAATGGGACGGTCAGCCGGCCGTGATCCAGAGCCGAGCGATCGACGAGACCGGCTATGTGCAGCCGACATTTGCAGAGTTGCTGGCGGTTCGTGGCGAGAACTCCTTCTACCACAACAATGCCATTCAGCCGTGGCGCATCGACGCGCAGGGGCAGGTCACCAATGCGAATGCTTAAGCTCGGTCTGGCAGCCTGCGCTGGATGCGTGCTGGGATTGGCGGCACAAGTCCACGCCCAGGGTCAGTACGGTATCGGACGTCCGGCGACGGACGCGGAAATTGCCGGCTGGAATATCGACATCGGCCGCGACGGCTCCAACCTGCCGGCAGGCAGCGGCAGCGTTGCCCATGGCCATGAGGTATTCGAGCAGCAATGCGCGGCATGCCACGGCCAGAGCGGCGAAGGCGGCGTCGGTGATCGCCTGGTCGGCGGGCAGGGCACGATCGCGACGCCAAAGCCGATCAAGACCGTCGGCAGCTACTGGCCCTACGCTCCGACGCTGTTCGACTATATCCGCCGCGCCATGCCGCAGAACGCGCCGCAGTCGCTCAGCAACGACGATGTCTATGCCGTCTCCGCCTATATTCTCAACCTGAACGGCCTGCTTCCGTCCGATGCGACCCTCGACGCCAGGACGCTCAGCGCGATCAAGATGCCGAACCGCGACAGGTTCACCGCAGACCCCAGGCCCGACGTCAAAAACCCGGCCTGCGAGAAAGGCTGCTGACGGCAGGCACAAGGATCCCGGGGAGCTGCCGCGCCCGCTTTAGCTTGCTGTGACTCCTTCGACCATGCCGGTCGGCTCCGCGCTGAGCCAGCGATAGATCACGCCGCCCAAGACGCCGCCGATCAGCGGGGCAATCCAGAACAGCCAGAGCTGCGACAGCGCCCAGCCGCCGACAAACAACGCCGGTCCGGTGCTGCGCGCCGGATTGACCGAGGTATTGGTGACGGGAATGCTGACCAGATGGATCATCACCAGCGTCAGGCCGATCGCCAGCGGCGCAAATCCGGCGGGCGCCTTGCCATGGGTCGAACCCATGATGATGAACAGGAACATCATGGTCATCACCACTTCAGTAACGAGGCACGCGAACAGGCTGTAATGGCCGGGCGAGTGCTCGCCGTAACCGTTCGATGCAAAACCCTTGGCGAGGTCGAACCCGGGCGCGCCGCTTGCGATCACGCAGAGCAGCGCCGAAGCCGCGATCGCCCCGATCAGCTGCGCCATCACATAGGGCAGGATCTGTCCGGCCGGGAAACGGCCGCCGGCGGCAAGGCCTAGCGTGACCGCCGGGTTGAGATGGCAGCCGGATATGTGGCCGATCGCATAGGCCATTGTGACCACACTCAATCCGAACGTCAGCGCTACGCCGAGAAAGCCAATACCTAGCTGCGGAAATCCGGCGGCGATGACGGCGCTGCCGCATCCGGCAAATGTCAGCCAGAATGTCCCGATGACTTCCGCCGCATATTTCCTTGCGTTCATGTCACTCTCCCGGAGGTTGATGGAGCGCTGGCAAAATTATACCGGTGGAATGACATGACAGAATCAGGCGGTCGTCAACGCGATATCTGCATTGCATTCTGCGCTGGGGATAAAGTCTTGTCAGAATGTTCGGGGACTCTGGCCGGATGCGCACCAGACCGGTCGGCTGGATGTCGCAATGCTGGTGTACGGACCGCAAGAGTGGCCGCCGTCGGCGCGGCCGGTCCGGCGTGATATGATGGGACTGTCCGGACGCCTGTTTCTGCGGGCGATCCATTTCTGCATTGGACGGAACATCAATTGAGCGATAACCGAACAGTGGATGCGGGCGATGCGCGCCAGGCCCCACAGGGAAAACTGCCGGTCCTGGCCCTTTCGGCGCTTGGCATCGTGTTCGGCGATATCGGGACCAGCCCGCTTTACACGTTCAAGACCATCCTTGGCACCGCGGCAGCGCCTTCAGCTTCTGCCACCGTGCTCGGCGCGCTGTCGCTCGTGCTCTGGACGCTGTTCATCATCACCACCGTCAAATATGTGCTGTTCGCGATGCGCGTCGACAATGACGGCGAGGGCGGCATTCTCGCCTTAATGGCGCTGCTCGGCGTCAAGAAGCAGCGCCGCCCGACCATCGTGGCCGTCGGCCTGTTCGGCGCGGCGCTGATCTACGGCGACGGCGCGATCACGCCGGCGATTTCGGTTCTCTCGGCGCTGGAGGGCCTGAACATGGTTACCCCCGCGGTGCAGCCCTATGTCGTGCCTGCGGCGGTGGCGATCCTGGTCGCTTTGTTCGCGATCCAGTCTCAGGGCACGGCTAGGATCGGTCACTTGTTCGGCCCGGTGATGCTGCTCTGGTTCGTCACCATGGCGCTGATGGGAATCTCCGGTATCGCGCGCCATCCGGCCGTGTTGGCCGCGCTCAATCCGGTCTATGGCCTGTCCTATCTGCTCTCGAATGGCCTCACCGGCTTTCTGGTGCTAGGGGCGGTGTTTCTCTGCGTCACTGGCGCCGAGGCGCTCTACGCCGATATGGGGCATTTCGGCAGGGGCCCGATCAAGCTGTCCTGGTTTGCGATCGTCTTCCCAAGCCTGATCCTGAATTATGCCGGGCAGGCGGCGCTGGTGCTCGAAGGTGCGCCGACCGACGGCAACATCTTCTTTCGGCTCTGCCCCGAAATTCTCCTGATCCCGCTGGTTGTGCTGGCGACCGTGGCGACGATCATCGCCAGTCAGTCGATCATCACCGGGGCCTTTTCGATGACGCGGCAGGCGATCCAGCTCGGCTGGTTGCCGCGGCTGCGGATCGTGCAGACCTCATCGGAGGGCTACGGGCAGATCTATGTCGGCGTCGTCAACTGGCTCCTGATGATCGCGACCGTCGGGCTGACGCTCGGCTTCGGCAAATCCGACAATCTGGCCGCCGCCTATGGCATCGCGGTTTCGCTGACCATGCTGATGACGTCGGCACTGCTTTTCATCGCGATGCGCGAGATCTGGGGCTGGAGCATCATTGCCGCCGGTTCGGTCGCCGCGTGCTTCCTGCTGATCGACAGCGCCTTCTTTGTGGCCAACCTCACCAAGATCGCCGAGGGCGGATATGTGCCGCTGCTGCTGGCGACCGCGGTCTACGGCGTGATGTGGATCTGGCATCGCGGATGGGCGGCGGTGATGGACCGGGTCGATGAATCCCTGGTCCCGGTGCCGCAGTTCATGCAGGACGTCAAGGCCAAGGGCATTGCGCGCGTTCCCGGCACCGCCGTGTTCCTGACCCGTACCGAGCGCGGTACACCTCCGGTCATGCACTGGCATGTCAAACACAACCGGGCCCTGCACCAGCATCTGTTCGTGCTGCGCGTCGAAATCCTGCCGAGGCCATGGGTCGCGCCGCGCAACCGGATGACAATCGAGGAAGTCGCGCCGAACTTCTGGCGCGCGGAAGCACGCTTCGGCTTCATGGAGCGTCCGCATATTCCGGAACTGCTCGCCACCGGCAAATCGCTCGGCTGCACGGTCGATCTCGACGATGTCACCTATTATGTCGGCCACGAGACGGTGATCGGCCGCGAGGACGGCAAGGGCCTGCCGGCATGGCAGGAGGGATTATTCGCCGTGATGGAGCGCAACGCCATCCATGTCAGCGACTTCTTCAGCCTTCCCAACGATC
>JBDTKD010000576.1:0-9460 GCA_039935515.1 Bradyrhizobium sp. | reverse complement strand
TCCAGGATGGTGTTCGTCGAGCAGTGGGAAAATGCCGAGGCGCTGGTGCCGCACCGCAGCGCCGAGCACATGAAGACCTTCGGCCGCATCGTGGTGAAATGCATGACGGCGCCGCCGCGGATCGAGGTCATTACGCCCGAAAAGGTCGATGTCCGCTAGCGCAATTGCCAGCTCAGCGGCTTCATCCTTCGAGACGCATCGCTTCGCGCTGCTCCTCAGGATGAGGTCTTAGACCCTCATGGTGAGGAGCGCGTCTTCGCGCGTCTCGAACCACGAGGCCTCGGAACAAGCAACGTGATTCGAGTGAACCGAAAACCGCTTTAGAAGAACAAGAAAGGAAGCACAAATCCATGGTCTATGTCGGGGCTACCATGCAGGTGAAGCCGGAATCGCTCGACGCCAAAGGTCGAGAAGCTATGAGGTTCCTTTCATGATCCGGGCGATCGACATCCGCGCGCAGCATCGCTGGACCGAAGCGGCGGCCGACACCGTCGTTCTCGACTTTGACGATCGTCATCGGCGTCGGATGGCGATGACCGGTACGCGCGGCCTTGAGTTCCTGCTCGATCTGGAAAACGCGGTGGCGCTGCGCGGCGGCGACGCGCTGGTGCTCGACGATGGCCGGCTGGTCGAGGTGGTTGCGGCGCCGGAGCCGTTGATCGAGATTCGCGGCAGCGATCCGCATCATCTGGTACGCCTCGCCTGGCATCTCGGTAACCGCCATCTGCCGACGCAGATCATGCCGAGGGGGCTGCGGATCCGGCGCGACCACGTCATCGAGGCGATGGTGAGAGGATTGGGCGCGCGCGTGGTCAAGATCGAGGCGCCCTTCGATCCCGAAGGCGGCGCCTATGCCGGCGGCGGCGATGCCCACGGGGGCGAGAGCCATCATGCGCCGGCTGCTGGTCACGGATCGCACAGTCACGGCGATCACCACGATGACCATCAGCACCATGATGACCATGGCGATCACGACCACGATCACCACGACCATTCCCATGCTCATGACCACAAATAGGGCGGCGTTCGACGGCCACAGCGGCGTTGACGGCGCCGAGGCCGCGGCGCTGTACCGTCTGTTGACCTGGTTGTCACCGTCCTTTCCTGTCGGGGCGTTCTCTTACTCCAGCGGAATCGAATGGGCGGTGGAGGCCGGCGATATCGTCGATGCACCGTCATTGCAGGACTGGCTCGCCTGCATGCTGACAGACGGGCCGGGATTTTGCGACGGCGTGCTGCTGGCGCACACGCATCGGGCAGCATCGTCGAGCAGCCACGCCGGGCTGCGGGAGATCGCCGAACTTGCGGCGGCCTTCGTCCCGTCGCGCGAGCGCCAGCTTGAGACCTCGGCGCAGGGACGCGCGTTTGTCGACATTGCGCGCGCGGCCTGGAATTGCGAGGGGCTGGACCAGATGGTTTCCAGTTGCGACGGTGCGATCGTTTATCCGGTCGCGGTCGGCCTGGTCAGCGCCGCGCATGGCATCCGCCTCGCGCCGGCGATGCAGGCGCGCGTGACGCGGAAAACATTCCCGCCGTCGGACGGAACAAAATCCGGCGACCGGAATTGTTACGCTCTGACTCCGCGAACATGGCGCATGAGCGTGCCTTGTTCGCCTTTGTTGCCCACCGCAGTTGCGTACCGAGGATCGCTCCTACATTATGTCGGATGGTCGGCCTTCATACTGCATCCGTTTGTTGCTGGCCTGGCGAATGGCACATGTTTGATCCACTTGTTCGCCCACCCCTGATTTCCGAGTAAGCGAGTGGTTCGGCTGGGTTTCATCATCGGCTTTGTCGCGCTCATCGGAGTTTTGCTCTCCGGTTTTGCGGCGTACCGCGTTCATGAACAGGAGTTGACGCTTGATGGCATCGCGATGGCGCGCGCGATCGATGTCCAGGCCAGTCTGGTCCAGGACCGGCTGACCGAGCGCGAATTGCTCGCCCGAGTCGCGTCGGGGCTGTTTCATGCGCCGTCCGTGATCAAGGCCAATATGCTGCAGCCGCTGCGTTCGTCGATCTACGCGTTCAAGACCGACTTTGTTGTCGCGGGCTGGATCGCGCGACTCGAGCCGGGCGAGCTGGACGCGGCGCACGACGAACTGGCCAGTGCGGGGTTTTCCGATCCGACCATCCGCAGCTTCGACGATCAGCCGCTCGATGCGAAGTCGGTTGACAAGCCGCTCGACGTGCTGATGGACGTTGAGCCCCGCAATGCCGAGACGATGGCGATCACCGGCCGCTCGGTTGATCAGGACCCGATCCTGGGGCCGATGCTGGCGCAGGCGATGGCCAGCGGCAAGCCTCTCGCATCCGATCCGTTCCCGCTGCTGCGCCCGAACGGCCCGATCGGTCTTGTTCTCGCCGCGCCCGTCCTGCAGGACGGCGGGCCGCCGGCCGGTTTCGTGACTTTTTCCTATGAGCTGGCGTCGCTGATGCTGGTGAATGACGATCTCTCGCTGTTTTCGGTCGCGCTGAAGGACCCACGTCACGCCAACAGCGAGCTGATTGCGAACGACCGCGGCGTGGTGACATCGAGGACTCTGGGCCCGGATGCGGCGGCGCCGTCGAAGACGAGAACAGTCACCTTTGGAAGCCGCGACTGGTCGCTCGCCTATTATCCCAAGACCAACGCCGTAAAGCGTGCGGAGCTGACGGCGGCGATCGTGGCGGCCATCGGTCTGGCGCTGACCGGGATCGTCTGCGGACTGTTCGGCTATGTCGCCTACAATAACCTGCGGCTCAGCCGCGAAATCCAGGTGCGGATCGGATTCGAGCGACGATTGACCGCGGTCATCGACGAGCTCAATCACCGGGTCAAGAACATCCTCGCAGTGATCCAGTCGATCGTGACGCGCACGCTTCGCCACGGCTCGGATATCGACGTCGCCCGCGAACTGCTGATCGGCCGGATCCATGCCATGTCGAACGTGGTCTCGCTGCTTAGCGAAAGCCAGTGGCAGGGCGTGAAACTGAAAGGACTTTTCGAGGCGCGCGCGATTCCCCATGCCGAGCGCATCGCGGTGAGCGGGCCCGATATTTCCGTCAGCGCGCGGGCTGCGCAAAGTCTGTCGCTGCTGTTCTTCGAGCTGGCGTCGCATTCCGACGAGGGGCTTTCCCTGGTCGGCAAGCATCCGCACATTGTCGCCCAATGGGAAGTGACCGACGAGGATTCCGGCAACACCTTCCATTTCCGCTGGGAAGAGTTCAACACCAGCGCCGCGACCCGCCGCGAGGATAGCGACTTCGGCGTCATCCTGCTTGACCGCGTCGCACCGGAAGCGCTCGGAGGCGTATCCAAGCGGTATTTTACCGATGTGAGCTATGTCTACGAATTGACGGCGCCGATGGAAACCGTGGTCGACATGACCGAACGCGACCGGACCGAACAATTTGCCGCCCCGCTGAAGCCGGCCCGCTGACGCATCACGGAGGGGGTCGAAGTCACGACCGCGTGTCTCGGGACCTCGTGGTTCGAGACGCTGCGCAGCGCGGCTCCTCACCATGAGGGTCTGATATGAGTCCTCACCATGAGGGTCTGATATGAGTCCTCATCCTGAGGAGCATCGCGAAGCGATGCGTCTCGAAGGATGAAGCCGTTAAGGTCGAAATTGCGCTAGCTATCCGCCGCTGCCGCCGATCACGGCACGCACCGTTTCATCGGGCCCGAAATCCTCGGCGCCATCGACATACAGCAGCGCGCTCAGTTTCGATCGGGCCCGGTTGACGCGGCTCTTGATGGTACCGACCGCACAGCCGCAGATCGCCGCCGCGTCCTCATAGGAAAAGCCCGAGGCGCCGACCAGAATCAGGGCTTCGCGCTGATCCTGCGGGAGCTTGTCGAGCGCCGCGCGAAACTCCTCGAACTCCAGATGCGCGCTTTGCGCCGGCTGGGTCTTCAGCGTCTTGGCGTAGCTGCCATCGGCATCCTCCACCTCCCGCCGCCGCTTGCGATAGTCGGAGCGGAACAGGTTGCGCAGGATCGTGAACAGCCAGGCCGGCAGGTTCGAGCCCGGCTGGAACGAGTCGATATTGGCCAGTGCCCGCAGCAGGGTTTCCTGCACCAAATCGTCCGCACGATCGCCGTTGCCGCTCAACGAGATCGCGAACGCGCGCAGGCTCGGTACCGCCGCCAGGATGTCATCGCGAAGAGAGTCTGTGAGAGGCATTTAGTCCCTCCCGTCGTTTTTTGTCGTTTGCTCGCCCGCACTTCCCATCTGGGTACTCGCCTCGGACGCATCAAGCTTTCGGATCAAATCTGCAAACCGGTCGGGCACCCCCTGCCGTACGACATCGTCGTACATGGCGCGGAGCTGGTGGCCGATTCTGGATTGAATCTCGGCGTTAAGGCCGCCTTGCTTCTTTACTTCTTTCATGACCTGTTCCACGCTCCCCCGGAAGTTAAGTCCCTGAAATTTCGGCAAATATCCTTGATTTACGAGACCTTGGCCGCATCTCCATCGGGAGCTAATGCGATATCGGAGGGAAAGTTCCGGGAAAAAGGGAACTTTTCTCGGACTGAAACGTAGTCAGGCACAACAGGGGAGCCAGGGTCACCCCGACAGAGCGTTCTGACCCAAGACAATGATGGAGTGGGGATGTCCCGATCACAGCTCGTTGCTGAACATTTACCGTTGTTGCGACGCTATGCCCGCGCGTTGACGGGAAACCAGGCGTCGGGCGACGCTTACGTCGGGGCCATGCTGGAAGCCCTGCTGCAGGACCAATCCCTGCTCGATGAGCGGCATGGACCCCGCGTCGGCCTGTTTCGGCTGTTCACCCAGATCTGGAATTCGGTCTCGCTCAACGACGATACCGATGTGGCGACCCTGCCGATGCCGTCGGAGCGCCGGCTGTCCAACATCACCCCCTTGCCGCGCCAGGCCTTCCTGCTGCTGTCGCTGGAAGGCTTCTCCGAGGAAGAGGTGGCGTTCATTCTCGGCACCGATGTCGCGGAAACCCGCAAGCTCGCCGATACCGCCGGACGGGAAATGGCGGCCGAGATCGCCACCGATGTGCTGATCATCGAGGACGAGACCTTCATCGCGATGGATCTTGAAAGCCTGGTGAAGAATCTCGGCCATCATGTGATCGGCGTCGCCCGCACCCATGCCGATGCCGTGGCGCTCGCCAAGAACCGCAAACCCGGCCTGATCCTCGCCGACATCCAGTTGGCCGACGGCAGTTCCGGCCTCGATGCCGTCAACGAACTCCTGAAAACCTTCGAAGTGCCGGTGGTGTTCATCACCGCCTATCCGGAGCGATTCCTGACCGGCGAGCGGCCCGAACCGGCATTCCTGATCTCGAAGCCGTTCCAGCCGGCGATGGTGTCGGCGGTCGCGAGCCAGGCGCTGTTCTTCCAGCGCAATTCGCGCAACCGCGCGCCCCGCGCGGCGGCTTCCTGAGGCGGTCGGCCGCGAACTGCAAGCGACGCGGAGCGTGGCCAACACGGTCAGGCTCCGTTGTCATTTCGGCGATGCCGCGGACGGGTTGAAAAGTCTCTCGCCGTTGACCTGGAAGGCGCCGATGGCCTCTTGGCCGTCTGCCGAAACGAGCCAGTCCGCAAACACCTTGGCGGCGTCGAGCTTGGCACCGGCATGCTTCTGCGGATTCAATTCGATGACGTCGTATCGGTTCAACAGCCGGGAATCGCCTTCAACCGCGATGGTCAGCGACCCCTTGTTGCCAAAGCTGAGCCACGTGCCGCGGTCGGACAGCGTGTAGGCGCTCATCGCGCTCGCGGCGTTAAGGGCCTGGCCCATGCCGCCGCCGATGTCGCGGTACCATTTCTCCTGATTGAGCGTGTCCGGCGTCTGGCCCGCCTGCTTCCAGAGCCGCAACTCCTCCGCGTTGGTGCCGCTCTTGTCGCCGCGCGACACGAAGGGCGCCTGCGCCGACGCAATCGACTTCAGTGCCGCAATGCTGTCATGGCCGCCGCGAACATGCGCAGGATCGTCAGCCGGCCCGACAATGACAAAGTCGTTCCAGGCGATCTGGCGGCGGGTTGCGCCATGGCCTTCATCCATGAATTTCCGCTCGGCGTCGGGATCATGGACCAGCAACAGATCGGCATCGCCGCGCCGCGCCGTATCGATCGCCTTGCCGGTGCCTTGCGCGACCACATGGACGGCAATGCCGGTTTTGGAAGTGAATTGCGGAAGGATCGCGGCCAGCAGTCCCGAATTTTCGACCGACGTCGTCGAGGCAAGCACGATCGACTGCTCTGCCGCAACGCCCGGGGTGATGGCCACCATGACCGCCACCAGCGCCACTACCCATCGCCTGATCATACCTCGTCACTCCCCGCCGCTCGCGCCGGTCCCGCCAGTGCGAAGACCGTGGCGCTGACTGAAATACTGATGCCGACTAGCACGGCTCCAAGGGCCAGCGCCAATGGGAGGTCGCCCTGGCTGGTCTGCAGCGCGATCGCCGTGGTCATCGTCCGGGTCAGGCCGCGGATATTGCCGCCGACCAGGATGACCGCGCCGACTTCCGAAATGGTGCGGCCGAAGCCGGCCAGCACGGCCGTCAGCAGTTCCGCGCGAATGATGGCAAGAATCGGCGGGATCGCCTGCAGCCGCGACGCTCCGTCGCAGATCAATTCGTCGCCATAGCGCGCCCAGGCCCGCTCGCCGGCCCGATGGACCAGCGCAGCGATGATGGGAATGGCGAGGATCGCCTGAGCAATCACCATGGCGGCGGGCGTGAACAGCAGTTCAAGAAAGCCGAGCGGGCCCGAGTGGGACAGCGCCAGATACAGGATCAATCCGACCACGACCGGGGGCAGGCCGAACAACGCATTGATCAGAACGACCACCCATCGCCGTCCGCGGAACGGATAAATCGCAAGCGCGGTGCCACCCGGCAGCGCGACCGCGGTGGCCAAAGCCGTCGCCATCAGGCTGACGCCAATCGAAAGTCCGACAATCCCGAGAAATTCGCGCAAAGTCAGCCAGCCGTCCCGCTACCGCGCGCTGTTGGGGCATGCGGACAGGCGGTGCGTCAATGCCGGATCGTGCAAGCAAGCCGCCGGCGGTCGTGGACGACCATGGCGGAGACATGGAAAAAGCAACAAGGTCAGGGAGTTAAGCATAAAGATAGGGCGCGACTGGCATCACCGCAGTCGCGCCCTACGTCACCGGTCAATGGGGCAGGGGGATAACCGGCTGCCGGGATGACTCCCAGGCCCCCGGCCTCGTTCCAGCCGCCAGCAAATATTTTTCGCACACGGTTAAGTGATCTCCGCCTCCGAGAACCCGGGAGGTTTCGTTCGCGTTGTGTCCAGGATCGCCATCGGGCGAGGGGACAAGGCAGATGTTACAGATTGGCAAGGGAATCTTCGGAGCGGTCGCGATTTCGCTGACGCTCGGCGCGGTTCAGTTTGCATCGGGCCAGGATCTGACCGGTCGTCAGCAGGTCAGCACGGATCCCACCGTGAGCACCATCAACCGCGCCGCCAAGGCCGATCGCGGCGCGCGCCTCGCCGCACCGGCGGCGTCGACCCAGACGATTTCGCTCCAGCTCAATGGTCTTTCCGACACCTCGGTCCTGGTCCGCATCCCCGCGGCCGAGATCGCCCGCAGCGGCGCATCCACGCCTTCGATGGTCAAGTCCGGCGGCGGAACGACAGCCGTGGCATGCGAGCCCGTGGTCAGCGTATTGACCGAAGTGGCCAAGCAGCTTGAGCCCGGCCGCTGCGTGACCTGAGGGCTCGGGGACTGAAACTCAAGCTTCCGGGGGGTCATCGCTGGGCGCGTTGCGGCTTACCAGTATTCCCAAAGCGAGGCCGCCGATCGTCAGTAGCGGAATCAGCCTCTTGATGCCGATGGCGCGGATCAGCTGGAGGCCTGCCGCAATCAGCGCGGGATCGGCGAGCGGGGAGTGAGCCGCGGATCTCGCGGCCTCGGCGGCGCGGGCCTTGGCCTTGTTTTTCCGCACCATGTAGCAACCGGCTGCGATCAGCGTCACGACAAAGAACACCGCGGCCCCGGTCAGGCAGGCCTGGAGCAGGCCGTAGTTCTGCTGCACGTAGATAAAGCCGGCCGCGCACAGAAACGACGCCGTGACCAACAGCGCGAGCGCGGCCACGCCCGCGAGCGATGTCAGCCGCACGGCCGTACCGGTCCTTTCCTTGAAATCGTCGATCATGCGCTGAAACATCTGAAAACCCCGATTCAAGATAAAATAACGCAGCCGACCAAACGGACGGCGCATTCTCCCGCCGTTCAAATCAAAGGATTGGCCTGGTCGTGAGGGTCATGGCGCGCCCTAGCGGCGCCAGGTCACGCCGATCAGGAAGCCCAGCCCGAGCGCGAGACCGACGGTCGCCAGCGGACGCTGCTGAATGACGTCCTCCAATGACTCTTCCAGCGAATGGGCCGCGTCCTGGGCGGCATCCATCATGGCGCTGCCGCGATCGGAAAGATCGTCCACCGTTGCATCGACATTGGCGCGCGCCTGCTTGTAGCCGCGGCGGGCCTGCTTTTTCGCGGTGCCGGCGAAGCCGTTGAGCACGTCGGTGATCTGGTCGGTCAGGGCTGCGATATCGTCTTTCACGGCTGCTACATCCTTTTCCAGGCGTTCATAGGTCGCTCTATCCGTCAGATTTCTCATTCCGATTTCGCCATCCGTACTCGACATCCAAAGCTCCCGGAAACTGAGATCAGATGAGGGCCAACGCGCCGGGTTCCCCGAAGTTCCCTGCGGCAAAACCCCGATCAATCCGGCGGAAGTTGCGGCACATCCACCGGCATCAGATGCTCTTTGAGCACCAGCGCCACGATCAAGAGCGGCGACGACAGGAAGCCGCCCATCGGCCCCCACAGCCAGGTCCAGAACGCCAGCGCAACGAAAACCGCCAGTGCGTTCAATTCGAGCCGGCGGCCGATGATGGTGGGCGTGACAAAATGACCTTCGAGGAAGGTCACCCCGACAAACAGCGCCGCCGCGATCAGTCCCGCGCCAAGCGTGGGGAACGCAATCACCCCGACCACCGCCAGAATCACGAACATCGCGACCGGGCCGATAATGGGAAAGAAGTTCAGGGTTGCGGCGAGCGCGCCGAGCCCGGCCGGATTGGGCATGCCGGTCACCGCGCAAATAATGCCGGTCGCGGCGCCGACGCCCAGATTGATCATGGTCACGGTGAGCAAATAGCCGCCGAGATGGTCTTCGATTTCGTTGAGAATCCGCAACGTCCGCAGCCGCGAGGCGTGATCGGCAAAAGTCATGATCAGCGCGCGTCGCAAATCGCGCCAGCTCGCGATGAACAGCACCAGCGTCGCGAAGAACAACAGGAATTCGGTGAAGGTCGGTGACAGGAAGCCGATGGTCGGTTCGACCCAGTCGAATTTCGGCAGCTGCAGTGTCGTCGCCGAGGCCGCGTCGGATACGCCGACCATGCTTTGCAGCTCATGCCAAAGCGCGAGTGGCCGATCGAACACATGCAACTTGTCCCGAAGCC
>JBDTKD010000575.1:0-3410 GCA_039935515.1 Bradyrhizobium sp. | reverse complement strand
ACGAGCCCAAATTGAACCACCCGATATCGTCACCCATGATGACGAGGATGTTGGGCTTTTTTTCCGAAGGAGGCGTCTGTGCTGACGCTGGCCCGCCAAGCGCCAAAGGAAGTGCAAGAGCTGTCGTTATAAGAAGTTTCCTGAACATCGATAGTGTCCTCCGCTCGCCCTTTACGTTCTCTACTGGTCAACAGACTCAGGGCTCACTTCGCAAGAACCGGGCCAAGGCGCGACGGCATGCGCTGTCGAGACGAAACGGTCGGCAGATCAGCGGGATAAATGCCCTCGTCACCAACACCGACGATTGGCGCGCGCTCGGATACTCCGAAGTTTCGGAGTCACCTCCGAAGATTTGGAGGTCTTTGACAGGCACATGCGAGGGAATTTGCGGGGCTCAGTACGCCGCGGTACCATCCAATATCTGAGTTAGATCAAAATCGGGCGGTGACGCGAGAGCAAACGTAATTGGAACGCTGCGGTCGGCTTGACGTAGACCACCGGTCCCATAGTTTGAAGTCGTAAGCCGCGCCTTGCAGTCTTGAGGGAACACCGTGTTGAGCGGAGGAGCATTTCCTTCGATGTTGGACTGACGAAATGCGCCGTCGCCGCGGCGATCAGAGTTTTTTGTATTTCGACCGTCATGGCATTTCCTCCCAGCCGTTGAACGCGGTTCGACAGCGCTTTTTTGTCACATGCATAACTAGACTTTTGTTACATGCGTAACTAGACTTATATTTTCTGGGAGTCAATCGCGATGATGTGTTAAACGAGCGCACCTTCGAAACGGCCTGCAACCATCGGCTGCGCCAAGAGATCGACCGTAGATGCCCGCCACGGCCAAGGTTCAGACAGCGAAGCCATCGGCCAGATCGGTTGCGAAGCCGGTCGGGGGTCGGTCGGGCCTCGCGCGACGCGAACGGAACTGCTCGGTCGCGCGCACACTCGACATTGTTTCCGACGCATGGGCGTTCCTGATCATCCGCGAGGCGTTTTTCGAGACGCAGACGTTCGAGGCGTTCCGTTCGGCGCTCGGCCTGCCGCGGGCGACGCTCACGGGTCGTCTGAAGAAGCTGACGCGGCTCGCCATCTTCCGTCAGATCGCGACCGGCTCCTCGCAGCGGAAAGAGTACCGGCTGACCAAGATGGGGTTCGATCTCTATCCGAGCTTCATCGCCCTGATGCAGTTTGGCGACCGCTGGCTTGCTGGCGGTAAGCCCGCTCCCTTGACGCTGGTTCACATGAGTTGTGGCTGCGACAGTCACCCATTGGTCGCGTGCTCCCATTGCGGCGAGGCCGTTGGCGCCCGTGACGTGAAGTACCGGGATGGGCCGGGTGCCGGCCGCCACCCCGCGAAGGGCGGCCGCAATACTAGACGGGCTTCCGACGGATGCCGCTTCATGCTCGGACGCCCGAGCTCAGTTTCGCGCGCCCTGCAGATCATTGGCGACAAATGGAGCTTCATGGTTGTTCGCGAGGCCTTCTTCGGCAATCGGCGCTACGACAAGATCCTGACCGAGCTTTCGATCGCCCCAAACATCCTGACCGATCGGCTTTCCCGCCTTGTCGCCAACGGCGTGTTCCACCGGAGACAATATCAGAGCTCGCCCGACCGCTACGAATATCTCCTGACCGACGTGGGGCGCGACCTCTACGGTCCCTTCATCGCCATGCTGCGATGGGGCGACAGCTGGCTTTCCAAGGGAAAGCCTCCACTCCTGCTCAAACATATTGCCTGTGGAAACGATTTCCACGCGGCGGTGGTTTGCGACCGTTGCAAGGAACCGATCGTCGCCGCCGACATGCGGTACCGGCTGGCCTACGATCCAAAATCCTTCGGGGCCATCGGTCCTCGTTCTGTGACTTAGGAAGTCTGGTTCAACCTCTCGACCAGCTTGAAGCGCATGATCTTTCCCGACCCCGTGCGCGGGATCTCCGGAACGAAATGGGTGGCCTCAGGAATCTTGTAAGGTGACAGATGCGCCCTGCAGTGATCCATCAATGAGTTCAAATCCAGTTCGTCGGGTTTGGCCACGATGAACAGGCATGGCACTTCGCCGAGCGTAACGTGCCTGATGCCGACCACCGCGCAATCCGTCACGTGCGGATGCCGGATGACGACTTCCTCGATCTCCGCCGGTGCAATGTTCTGCCCGCCGCGGATGATCAGTTCCTTGATGCGCCCGGTGATCGTCAGGTAGCCGGACGGGTCCGACTTCGCAAGATCGCCGGTGTGATACCAACCCTTGCGCAGCGCCGCCGCGGTTTCCGCGGGTTTGTTGTGATAGCCCTGCATCAGGTTCGGCCCCCGCACGATCAGTTCTCCCTCTTCGCCGAAGGGAACGTCCTCCAGCGAGGACGGATCGACGATGCGCACGGCGAGGCCCGGCACCGGCAGTCCGCACGAACCGATCGGCCGCTCGCCACGGAGCCAGTTCATGGTGACCATCGTGGAGGTCTCGGTGATGCCGTAACCGTCGAGCAGCGGCGTCTTGAACCGCTCCTCGAATGCGAGGTTCAACGTCGCGGGCATGATCGCACCGGCGGAGATGCACAGCCGGATATTCCCGAGCCGCTCGATGCCGCTCTCCTGAGCCTTGTGCAGGAGATAGTGGAACATGGTCGGCACGCCGGGAAAGACCGTGTACTTTCCGGACTGCATAAGCTCGAGCGCCTGCTGCGGCGAAAATTTCTCCATGATGTGTTCGCTCGCGCCGGCGGCGAGGACGCTAAGCACCGAAAGATTGAGACCATAGGAATGGAACAGCGGCAGCGGCGAAAGGACGACGTCCTTCGCGCTCAGCTCACAGATCGGCGACCAGCATGCGGCGGCGATCCACAGCATGCCCCGCAGCGACAGCAGGACGCCCTTGGCGCGGCCGGTGGTGCCTGACGTGTAGATGATGAACGAGGAACGGTCGATATCGTCGGGATCGAGCGGCGCGGCACCGGCGGCGATCGCCAGATCGGCAATCGCGAGGCCGGCCTGTTGCGCATCCCGGCCGGCGTAGATCACCTCGGGCGAGATTCCAACATCGCGCGCGATCTTCGCGACTAGATCCTTCCTGGCTGATGTCGTGACGACGACCCCGCAGCTTGCATCCGTCAGTCGATAGCTGATCTCGCCCTCCACTGCGTCGAAGCTGATCGGAACGATTGTGGCGCCGGCCCGCAGGCCGGCGAAGCACGCTTCGATCCAGTCCACTCCGTTCGGTAAATAGATGGCGATCCGGTCTCCCTCGCCGACGCCTGCATTCGTCAGGTTCGCGGCGACCGCGGCGGTGTTCTTGGCGAGCTGCGCATAGGTTATCGAGCGCGACGAATCCCAATACGCAACCTGCTCCGGCCGTTCTTTCGCATGCTGATCGAGAAGCTTCGCGATCGGCGCGATCAGATCTATGTGCAACATCTCT
>JBDTKD010000574.1:0-5316 GCA_039935515.1 Bradyrhizobium sp. | reverse complement strand
AAAAACTGATTGACTGAGTTATTTATAGACGAGCCCTTAGCTGATGTTCGCGGCTACCGATGACCGTGCCTTGTCGACGCCGCCGACGATCGCAAGCTTCATCGCCCACGCCACGCGCTGCGTGGCCCAGTCGCTGTCGTGCAGCCTGGTGTCATCCGTCGGGTCGACCATCCTGTCGAACGATATCTGCTCAACCTGATGCAAGGCTTTCATGAATGCGAAGCGCCGGAACACATTGACGTCGGCGTCCCGCGCCAGTTCGCTGATCGCCTCGACCATCGCGATCGCCTTGTCCTTCTTGGCCGGCGTCAGCACGGCCGGCACATATCGCAGGTCCATCAGAATGACGTCGGCCTGCGTTTCGTCGCGCAGCTTGACGAGTCCATCGCGGATGGCCCTGGTGGTTTCGCCGAAGGAGGGAGGTGGAGGATTCTGGTCCGGGCCTTGCCAGACTGCATTCGTTCCGACCCGCCAGATAACCAGATTGGGCTTCTTGGCGATCACATCGGTACCGAACCGCTGAAGCTCGATCGGCGCTTCCTGGCCGCTGGTTCCTTTGTTGACCATGGTGATCTCGGCGTTCGGATATTCGGCCTGAAGAAACGACAGCAGCCGCTCCGGATAGGCCTTGATGTTGCCTTCTCCCGCCGTCGTCGACGAGCCGATCGCGACGATCGTGGCCTGTCCTCTGGTGAGGCTCTGCGCAAAGTGGGTCAGGCCGTGCTCGAACGGAATCGGCACCACCGGGATCTGTGACGGATCGCTGTCCATGGGTCACCAGTCTGTTGCAGCCGAGACAATTTGAGTTGGAAGAAGAATAGTGCGCCTCGGCGAGATCGGCTAGCCCGCGGCCGCAGATCACCCGTGTGCGCGGTATTGGCGATTCAGGGTTCGTCTCCTGTTTGTCCTCGGGGCGAGACCATTCCCGCCGGCCGTCATCACGGGAGTACGACGTGGGCCGGGTTTGCGCCGTGATCTGCGTCACGCAGCAAAAACCGAGGGTAGCTGTTGCGGAATTAACCTTTCGTTAACCATGCCGAGTCAGGCTCGGAGCCAGATTCGCGACGGCACCGGAGAATCGAGCCGGCAGTCGCAAGAAAAAGCCGACGGTGTCACGCCCGCCGGCTTTTTCTCTGGACCCTGAAGCTTTCTCTCTGGACCCTGTCATGGAGAAGGCGGCCGCAGCCGCCTTCTCGCCTTCTCCACATCGTCAGCTCGTTCTATTGGCAGATATGCCGGCGGCCGTCTTCGCCCTTGAACCAGGTGCCGGGCTGGCAGACGAAGCCGTTGCGTCCGGTTCCCGGAATGCCCGCGCGCAAGGCCGCGGCGCCGTCGGCGCCGGCCCATCGCGACAGCATCGATACGATCGCCGCGACGGCGTTTCACGACCCGGCGTTAACGCTTTGCTATCCCGTTTGCCCGAATTTGGGCGGCCGCCAATGCCCACGCGTTAGGCTTATCAATCGTTAGAACCGCAGCCTTAACGCTTGGCCCAGCGCAGTCGGCTAGATTGCTCCAAAATCGGAATACCGAATGATGCGCGTAGGCCTCGCACTGGCACTTTTGATCGGGACCACGGCGTCGGCATGGGCCGGCGACGGTTTCGATATCGTGATCCCCGGGCGTCCCGGCGTTCCCATCATCATCAACGGCGTCGATGCCTCCTATGCCGTCGTCGAAGGCGATTGGGGTCTCGCCAAGGGCCAGCATGTGCAGCCCACCGTCTATGGTGGCCGCTATGTCGATGCCGGTCCGCATGTCGGCCATTATTACCCAAGTGCGGGCCGGCAGCCGGGGTATGGGCGCCTTGAAATCGAACCGCCGCTGAACCGCATCCTGCCGAAGCCGGCGGAAAGCTATCATCAATCATGGTCCGCCGAATCGGCGCCACCGCGGGCGCAGCCCGAGGTTCCGTTCAATCCGCCGGCGGTGATTCTGGCTCCGCCCTATGGCGGCGAAGGCCGGCAGCAGCAGCAGCATCAACATCAGCAGCCGGTCGGCGTTCCGCAGGACCGGTCGCATCGAGGACCGTGAAATTAACCACGACAAGACAAGAAACCGACCCACAGGAGAGAGTGTTCATGCGTCAGACAATTTCAGCAATAGCCGCGGCGATCGCCGTGATGGCCGCGAGCGCCGTGCCGGCGATGGCGTGCGGTGGTGGAGGGTGCCACTATGTCAGCCCCTGCGCGCAGGACTATGTCGCGGTGCCCGAGTATTCGAGCTATTATAGCTGCGCCGGCTGGGGCTATGGGCGGCTGCCGGATCCGATCCATCAATATTATCCGGATCCGGTCCATCAATATTATTATGTCAACCAGGGCCCGACCTATGACGGTCCCGGCGAATTCGCGCCCTATCCGACCTATCACCAAAGCGCGCTGGGGTATCACCATCCCGTCATCTACACCTATCGTGGGCACCACTGGCGGCCGTCCGGCTATCGCTATTACGGGCACCATCACGGCACCATGATGCATCATGCCCTGCGCTATCATTACGGCTACCGCGGCTATTACTGATCGCCCAATCGACGAAGCACATCGCTTCAAGCGAGCTGTCTCGACCACTCAGCCGATCAGGCCGAGCCGGCTCGCGCCGATATAGAGTGCCAGCACGGCGGCGTTCGAGACATTGAGGCTCTTGATCTCACCGGGCATGTCGAGCCGCGCCACCACGCGGCAGGTCTCGCGCGTCAACTGCCGCAGGCCCTTGCCTTCGGCGCCCAGCACCAGGGCCAGCGGCTGCCGCAGCGGCACCGCGCCGAGATTGTCGCCGCCCTGGCTGTCGAGCCCGACGGTCAGGAAGTCGCGGTCGTTCAGTTCGGCGAGCGCGCGCGCGAGATTCTGCACGGTCACCAGCGGCACCAGTTCGAGCGCGCCGGATGCCGACTTCGCCAGCACGCCGGTGGCCTCGGGGCTGTGCCGCGCCGTGGTGACGATGGCCCTGACCGCGAATGCCGCCGCCGAGCGCAGGATCGCGCCGACATTGTGCGGATCGGTGATCTGGTCGAGCACCAGCACGATGCCCTCCTGCGCCAGCGTATCGATATCGGGCGAGGGCAGGGGGTCGGCCTCGGCCAGCAGACCCTGATGCACGGCATCCGGGCCGAGCCGCTGGTCGATCAGCGCGGGCCGCACGATTTCCGGTGTCACCGGGATGGCGATGTTGTCATCGGCAAGACGCCGCGCCGCGTTCTCGGTGAGCCATAATTTGCGGATCTGCCGCTGCGGATTGGCCAGCGCCGCCGCCACCGTGTGCCAGCCATACAGGATCGCCGGGCCGTCCGGGCTGGCGCCACGGTCGCGCCAGGCCGGCCGGCGGCCGGATTGCCGGTCCTGGTCCGGTCGCTTGACGCCTCCGCGCTGAAACCGCGGCTTTCGGTCACGATCGCTCATCGCCAGCTTGTCTCACGGGTTCCCGATAATGGCAATTTGGGCGATCGGAAGGTGCGCATTTGGGCACGCCCCTTGGTTGACTTTGCCATCGCCCATCCGTCATAAACGCGCCCGACCGGGAGCCCGCCATCGGTGCCCGGTTTTAGCGTCATCCATGGCCTTGCCGCCGCCGTTTCGGCGGACAGGTTGCGATGCTGTTGAGCGGGGGAGTGTCCCGAGTGGCAAAGGGAGCTGACTGTAAATCAGCCGTCTTATGACTTCGAAGGTTCGAGTCCTTCTTCCCCCACCATCGCTGTATTTCGCATTTGATTTCACTCGCCTTTTTGAACTATTTCCCGCACCTTCCCATCGGGTGCGGGAATAGCAGTTCCTGTTTTGGACAGCGGCGGCACGCGTAGAGAGCGCGGCCATCTGTCCGCCTCCCATCCGAATATCGCCTCTAGTGTCGCGACCATTGCGCCATTGTTCGCAGCGCGCGTTGCTGCTGCCTTGCGGATGCCGTAGGCCGACTTGTTCGGGATGCCGGCAGCCTGGCCCGCTTCCTTGAACATCGGGCCGAGATACTCTTTTCGGATTGGCTGGCCTTTCTTGCTGGCGATGATAAGCCAACGTGCGGATGCACTTGGGAGAAAAACGAAATGACCATCGAAATCGGGAGCGCCAAGCGCGGAACGAACGGAATGGTAGAAGTGACGATGGATGTGCGAACCAGCGCGGGAAAAATGATTCTTCCGTTCAAGTTTCCGGATCAGGGGAGTGCCCGAGCGAATGAGAAGCGTGCATACGAGGAACTGAGGGTGTGGCTGCAGGAAACTCAAGAAGCTCTTGAAGCTCGCGGATCGACGCCGCGGTAATCGTTAGTATGCGTCGCATCACGCCGCCATCGAATCCCGGCAATCAGAAATAAAATTCAGGACAGCGTCACACCCGCCGAGACAGAAAGACGCGGCGGGATTGCGCCCGCCGCGTCCCGATTTTTGCACTCGCTGGTCAGGCGCCGAGAGCGCCCCGTTGCCAAGCCGGATGAGCTTAGCGGGCGATCCCAGTGAGGTGACAGCGCTTGGTAAGAGACACTGGATCACCTCCTTTCATTGTTGATGGAAACATCAGTATAGGCAGCGAATCGGCGCGTGTTAAGGGCCGCGGCCGGCTGCCAGGCCGGAACAAGGTTGGTAACCGGTACGAGGCAGGGCGGTTGAGGCCGCCCGCCCGGCGTGATAGTTGATCGCCAGCGCGGGTGTAGCTCAATGGTAGAGCAGCAGCCTTCCAAGCTGAATACGAGGGTTCGATTCCCTTCACCCGCTCCAATGTTTTCAGGCACTTCTGGGATACGGGAATTTCCATTCCGACAAGTCCGGCTGATTGATTCCGACAAATCGCGCCGAGTGAGCTGCTCACAAAGCTGGCCCTTTCGATTTCTGGAAGGAGCGTTTCAGGAACATCCGGGATTTGGGGACCATAGCGTACAAATAGGCGAACCGAGTGCGGTCCGCGCTTCGTCGCGGGCGGCTCGTCCTTAAAGGTGCGATTTTGGCAAAAGCATGTGGATGCCCTTGTTCCCGTCAACCAGTTGGGTTACGCGCAGGTTGCCCGCGAGCGAGCAAAGCATATAAGCCTCGTTGCGCGTCAGATTGGTGCGTGCGCAGACATGTTTAACCATCTCCCTCACTGCCTGCTTGGCCGCATCGTCGAGATCTTCGTCCAATCCGATGGACATCAGATGGGTCGCGCTTTCGGCGAACGGCCAGTCTAGTTCCATGTCCTTTCGCAAGGTGAGCCGAAACGTACCGGTCACGCCTGTTTCAAGCGCCGTGATGCATACTTCCCCATCGCCCTGGACTGCATGTCCGTCACCCGCAAAAAAAAGGGCGCCTTCATTGAACACCGGTAGATAGAGTGTCGTACCGGCGCGCAGCTC
>JBDTKD010000573.1:0-3152 GCA_039935515.1 Bradyrhizobium sp. | reverse complement strand
CAACGCAATCACGGCTATGGAACGGGCTAGATTAGCGCAATTTCCACCTCAATGGCTTCATCCTTCGAGACGCATCGCTTCGCGATGCTCCTCTGGACGAGGTCTCAGACCCTCATGGTGAGGAGCGCGCCTTCGCGCATCTCGAACCATGAGGCCTCGTTACCGCGGCGCGCGCTTGGCCAGGATACGCTGCAGGGTGCGGCGATGCATGTTGAGCCGCCGTGCCGTTTCGGAGACGTTGCGGTTGCACATTTCGTAGATGCGCTGGATGTGCTCCCAGCGCACCCGGTCGGCCGACATCGGATTGTGCGGCAGTTCGGATTTTTCGGTGCCGCTCGCGAGCAGCGCCGCAACGACATCGTCGGCGTCGGCGGGTTTTGAGAGGTAATCCACCGCGCCCAGCTTTACCGCCGTCACCGCGGTGGCGATGTTGCCGTACCCGGTCAATACGATCGCACGCGCATCGGGCCGCTTGCGCTTCAGCGCGGAGACGACGTCGAGGCCGTTGCCGTCGCCGAGTCGCAGATCCACCACCGCGAAGGCCGGCGCGGCGCGGCCGATCTGGGCGAGGCCGTCCGAAACAGTGTCGCAGGAGGTCACGGCAAAGCCGCGGATTTCCATGGCCCGCGAGAGGCGCTCCAGGAACGGCTTGTCGTCCTCGACGATCAAGAGCGAGCGGTCGGCTTGATCATTCAGTTCGGCGATGGCGGTCACGGTTGGGCTTCCTCTATGGCGGACATGTTTCATATGGCGCGGCAAGGCGGCGCTGCCAAGGCCGCACAAGGCCGAACGGGCAACAATCGGCCGCCTTTCTAACCAGCGGATTGAGCTGCAATTTCGCTCGCTTCGAAGCGCTTTCGCGGCCACACGATCTGAACCACGGCGCCGTGGTCGGGAAAGATCCGGTTGGTGAAGGAGACCCTGGCGCCGGTCCGTTCCAGCAGGGTGCGGGCGATAAATACCCCAAGCCCGAGGCCGCGATGGTCGCCTTGGGCGTCGTCGGCGCTGCGCCGCCGCGACAGATAGGGTTCGCCGATGCGCTTGAGGATGTCGGGTGCGATCCCCGGTCCGTCGTCGGAGATGGCGATCTCGACGGTTTCCGTATTCCACCACGCGTTCACCTCGACGGCCTGGCGGGCGAAATCGACGGCATTTTCGAGGATGTTGCCGACGCCGTAGAGGATCGCCGGGTTGCGGGTGCCCACCGGCTCCGGCGTTGCCGACACCGCGATCCGCACCTTGATCGCAACGCCGAAATCGCGATGCGGCGCCACCGCCTCCTCGATCAGCGTCGACAGCGGCATGCGGTCGAACGGCGCGCCGGTGGCCGACAGCTGGGTGATCTTGCCGAGGATGTCGCGGCAACGCTGCGCCTGTTCGCGCAGGGTCTTGAGGTCGCCGGCAAGCGGGCCGTTGTCGTGGACGGTCCGCTCCAGTTCGCGCGAAATCAGGAAGATCGTCGCGAGCGGGGTTCCGAGCTCATGTGCGGCCGCGGCGGCGAGGCCGTCAAGCTGGGTCAGATGCTGCTCGCGCGTCAGCACCAGCTCAGTGGCCGCCAGCGCGTCGGAGAGCTTGCGCGCTTCCTCGGCGACCTGGAAGGCATAGAGGCTGGTGACGCCGATCGCAACCGCGATCGAGAGCCAGACGCCGTACAGATAGATCGGCGGCAGCACCAGCGGATCGTCGCTGTCCCATGGCAGCGGCAAATGGAAGTAGACCAGCACCGAGGCGCAGGCGACCGCGAGGACCCCGAGCGTGATGGTGAGCCGGATCGGCAGCGCCGTTGCCGAAATCAGCACCGGGGCGAGAAACAGGAACGAGAACGGATTCTCCAGCCCGCCGGTGAAAAACAGCAATCCCGCCAGCTCGACGATGTTCAACGCGAGCAGCGCGGCAGCATAGACCGGCTCCAGCAATTGCATCGGGTTGAAGGCGACCTGCAGCACGAGGTTGAGCAGGGCAGACAGGCCGATGATGGTCACGCAAGGGGCGACCTCGACGTCGAATTCGAGCCCCTGCGCGACGATGAAAATCGCGGCGAGTTGGCCGAGCACCGCGAGCCAGCGCAGCCGCAATATGGTATCCAGACGGACATAGCGGCGTGGATGCCGAAAATCGGAGGCGGCAACGTCGGACATGCCGGCAGTCTAACGGCGCAAGGTCCCGACCACAAATTGGACCGATCCGGCCTGGCGAGCGATCTCGATGCCCTGTCATCTCGATGCCCTGTCAATGTCTTGCGCTCGCCGCCGCGATGGCCCAATGAACGGCCGCATGAGCAACCAGGCCGCAGCCGCCGAACCGCCCGCGACCGATCCGGCAGGATCCGTGGCGATCGAGGTTGCCCGTCTCGTCAAGCTCTACAAGACCACCCGCGCCGTCGACGATGTCTCGTTTCGCATCGCGCGCGGCAGCATCACCGGGCTGCTCGGCGGCAATGGCGCCGGCAAGACCACCACGATTGCGATGATCATGGGCCTGGTGCTGCCGACCTCCGGACGGATCCAGGTGCTCGGCTGCACGATGCCCGATCAAAGCGCCGACGTGCTCGGCCGGATGAATTTCGAAAGCCCCTATGTCGATCTGCCGATGCGGCTCACGGTGCGGCAGAATCTGACGATCTTCGGCCGCCTCTATGCGGTGGCGGATTTGCGCGAGCGCATCGCGCAACTCGCTGCCGACCTCGATCTCGGCGATTTCCACGACCGTCCCAATGGCAAGCTCTCCGCCGGGCAGAAGACCCGGGTGGCGCTGGCAAAAGCGCTGATCAACCAGCCCGAGCTGCTGCTGCTCGACGAGCCGACGGCGTCGCTCGATCCCGATACCGCCGATTGGGTCAGGCAGCACCTGCAGACCTACCGCCACAACAATGACGCCACCATCCTGCTCGCCTCGCACAACATGCTGGAGGTGGAGCGGCTGTGCGACCGCGTCATCATCATGAAGCGCGGCCGCATCGAGGACGATGACAGTCCCGACAACATCATGGTCCGCTACAACCGCGCCACGCTTGAAGAGGTGTTTCTCGACGTCGCACGGGGCCGCGCCCGGGAGGGGGCGCGATGAGCCACCTCGTCCTATATCGGGGCATTGCCCCGCATCGCATCGCTGCGATGATCCTGCGTTACTGGTACCTCTTGATGTCGTCGTGG
>JBDTKD010000572.1:0-25163 GCA_039935515.1 Bradyrhizobium sp. | reverse complement strand
CCTCGGGGCCGACGGCTCGAAGTCGATCACGGCGCAGTTCAGCGATGTCGCCGGCAACAGCTCGACCACCGCGGCCGACGTCATCACGCTCGATACCACGGCACCGGCCGGTGGTGCGCCGGACCTCACGGCGGCGTCGGATTCCGGGATATCCAGCACCGACAACCTCACCAACGTGACAGCGCCGAGTTTTACCGTCGCGCTCAATCCGACCATTGCCGTCGGCGACACGGTGCAATTGCTGCTGGGCGGATCGGCGCTGGCGCATCCGGTGACCCACACCATCACTGCGGCGGACATCAGCGCCGGCAGCGTCAGCCTGACCGTGACGGCGGGCGACCTCGGGGCCGATGGCACCAAATCGGTGACGGCACAGTTCAGCGATGTGGCAGGCAACAGCTCGACCACCGCGGCGTTGAGCTTCATCCTCGACACCACGGCGCCGGTGGTGGCGATCGGCAGCAGCGGGGGCAGCACCAACCAGGCGGCGCAGACCATCACGGGTACGGTGGATGTGGCGGACGCCGGTACCACGGTGACGCTGTTCGACAATGGCAGCACGACGGCGCTGGGCACCGCCACCGTCGGCAGCGACGGGAGCTGGAGCACCGGTGTCACGCTGTCGGGCAATGGCAGCCACAGCATCGTCGCCAAGGATACCGACGCCGCCGGCAACACCGGCAGCTCAAGCGCGGTAGTTTATACGCTTACGGTCACCCCGAACGGATGGGCCGATCCGAATGGCGGAAGCTGGAATGTCGCCGCGAACTGGAGTTCGGGTGCCGTCCCCCTGAATACGGCAGACGTTTCGATCAATCCAATTGGCACGGCGCCTTACGTTGTCACGATCGCGCTGGGCACGGCGGTATCAGCCAATTCGCTTACCCTGAACGATCCGGATGTTACCCTGCTCGACGAGGGTGCGTTGACGATCGCCGCGTCATTGCTGATGACCGCGGGGGCTGTCGAGATCGAAAATGGCGGGACCCTTTCGCTGGGCGGAAGCCCGTCGCTTACCGCCGATTTTGCCGGGACCGGCGGCAATCTGATCCTGGGAACCTCACCCGGCTTCACCGGAACAATCAACGCGATTTCGACCGCGGACGGCGCGGTGACCATCACCGGCAGCGGCAACGTCACCACGACGAGCGGCGATGCGATCGATCTTTCGGCTTCGGGAGGCACCCAAGCCAACCCGTCAAATCTGACGCTGGGACTGCTCGGAGCGATCACCGGAGCCGCCGTTGGCATCGACGTTGTTCAGAATGGCGTCGGCAACATCGCTATCGCCACGGCCGGTCCGGTCGTTGGCGCGGCCGGGCAGGGCCTTCTCGCGGAAGAGAGCGCAACGGGCGTTGGCAGCATCCTGATTGACGGCTCGGGCAATGTAACCGGCGACGGCGCCACCTTCAGCGGCATTGTGGCCGAGAACCTCAACACCGCGAACGGAAACAGCATAACCGTCAACCAAATCGGCAATATCACCGGCGGATCCGATGGAATTCGCGCGCTGACGGACGGCGCCGGCAACGTAGCCGTGATTGTCAGTCCGGGGACGGTCGCCAATCCCGACATCATCACCGGCATCAATCGATATGGCATCGAGGCCGTATCGAATTCCACCGGAAGCATTTCCGTCACGACCAGCGCGAATGACATCATCATCTCGGGCAGTGTCGGGATCAACGCCTACAATCAGGCGACGTCGATTCCGCAGCAGGGCGGCGTAACCACCAGCAACATCATCGTCACGACCGCCGGCACCATCGACTCCGGCTTCCTGCTCACCGGCAGCAGTTCGAGGCCGGCCGGCATTCTGGCGGGTTACAGAGGCGGCACCACCAACACACCGAATGGCGCCGTTTTTGGCAACGTCGCCGTCAACAACTCGGCCAATATCATTGCCACGGGCGGCGATGGAATCCGCGCCTACACCTACGGCAGCGGTAACGTCACCATCCAGGACCTCGCCGGCACCACGATCGCGGCCAATGATGAATTCGGCGTTAGCGCATCAAGTTACGGCATCGGCAGTGTTTCGGTCTCTACCGCTGCGGGCGATATCGTCGACTCCGGGTCTTCTGGCATTCAATCGATCAATCTGGCGACGGCCATTGCCGCCGCAGCGGCTTCGACCGTCAGCCTGACGGCCCGCGGCACGGTCAACTCCGGCACGCATCTGACGCCGGGCGGCAATCAACCGCAGGGACTTTCCGCCGGATATTACCCGGGCAACACCGGCGCCAGCAATACCAACGTCAATGGCACGGTCAGCATCGACAATTTTGCCAACGTAACAGCCGCCGCCGGGTGGGGCATTGACGCCTATAACTTTGGCAACGGCAATGTAACGGTGACCGACGAGGCCGGCACGTCCGTGGTCGGCGCGCAAATTGGCATCGCGGCCTACTCGTCGAGCACAGGATCTGGAAGCGCAACCATCATCGTTGGCAGCGGGGCAACGGTATTAGCCGGCGCTTTCTACGGAACCTCTGGAATTTTAGCCGTTGAGAACAATGCCGGGAACATTTCGATCACCACCACGACCGGAGATATCATCAATTCCGGAGGGTCGGGAATTGAAGCGATTAATCAGGCAACGAGCGCATCGGCAGCCAGCCAGATTTCCATACAAGTCGCCGGCACCATCGCTTCAGGCTACAATGGCGGCGAAAACGGAATTTATGCGGAATATTCGGGGGGCCTGGGAACGGTCAACGCCAACGTGGCCGGCAACATCGTCCTCGATAGCACGGCGGTTATCAATTCTCCGGTGGGCGTCGGCATCGAGCTCGACAATTGGGGCATCGGCGATATCACCGCGACGCTCGAAAGTTCAGGCTCGATCACTGCCGATATAAAGGGTTTGGTCGCCTCTGCGAAGGGCGGGGGGAACGTTTCAATAACCAACAAAGGCGCGATAACAGTCACGGCCGTCGTCGGCATTCATGCGCAGACGGGCACCGGAATTCTCAACAGTGTCAACGGGGTTATCTCGATCAACAACTCCGGTGCGGTCACGGCTCCCGGTTCGGCGAGCAGACCCGTTATCGAGATCGACAACGGAAGCACCCAGAGCGCCACCTTCACCAATACCGGAACAGTCACGGCGAACCTGCTGGCGGAAACCGGCTCAAGCATCGCCGTCGCCGATTATAACGGAAGCATTACGGTCAACAATTCGGGAACGATTTCGGGCAACGCGCAGCTCGCGACCGCGACCTTCAACAACAATGCCGGCGGCGTATGGAATGTCCGCGGGTCGAATTCGTTTGGATCTGGTGCCAACGCGATTAACAATGCCGGGACCATCAATGTCGCGGGCGTCAGTTCGTTTTCAGCCGCCGGCAGCCTGGCATTCAATAATTCCGGCACGGTAAACGTCAGACCCAACAGCGGCGCCAATATCCGTGGTGCCGTCACCGGCAGCGGAACGTTTTCGATCGGGGACCGCTCGCAGCTCGAATTAGCAAGCTCGGTGGCTGCCGGACAGGTTTCGTTTGCCGGCGGCAACGGTCTGCTAACGGTCGATACTCCGTCGACATTCAATGCGGCCATTACCGGATTCGCGGTCGGCGACATCATCAATCTCCTGGGCATAGCGGTCTCGGGTACGAGCATCAACGGGTCAACCCTGACTATCACCGAGGTCGGCGGCCCGACGTTAACCACTCAGGTCACCGGCGCCGTCAAGGTCAATATGCTCACCGGCAGCGAACTCACGCTGGTTCCGACGTCAGCCATATCCCTGGCCGGTTCCACTACGACCGTCAACGAGGCGCCGTCGACATCGCAATTCTATCTATTGTCATCGAACGCATCGATTTCGGCGACGGCGGGCACCGGGCTGAATGTCGCATCCTCGGATACAACCGCTGGCGACATATCGGCCGTCGAAATCGATCAGGGTTCGACGGTTTCAGCACCGGGTACCGCCGTAAATCTCACCGCTGCCGCGGCCAATATCGAGCTCATCAACGCCGGCACCATCAGTTCATCGGGGGGTATCGGCGTCGTCGTCACTGCGCCGACCGGATCAGCCGATGTCATCGATTTTGGCAATGTGACCGGCAACCAGATCGGCATCGATGTCCATACCAGTGGCCTGGGCCTGCTCAACATCGTTGTCGGCGGCGCCGCAACGATCACCGGCACAACCTCCTACGGCATTTTGGCGATTGCCACGGCCGGCAGTCTCGACGTCACTACGTTGGGCGGCACTACCATCAACGCCGGCAGTGCAGGCATCCTCGCCGAAAACCAGGGTACGTCGGTCCCGCTGTCGAACAACAGTTCGATTTCGGTTTCGACCCAGGGCACCGTCAATTCAGGCAGTACTCCGCTCGGTTCCGGCAACGCTCCGGCGGGCATCGTGGCCGGCTATCTCGGGGGGACGAGCTCCCCGGCAAGTCCACCGAACCCGAACGTGTTCGGCAATGTCAGTGTGCAGAATAGCGCCAGCATCAACGCCGCCGCGGGGTCTGGCATTAACGCTTTCAACTACGGAGTCGGCGATATCTCGGTGTCGGATGGTCCGGGCACCGTCATTACCGCCACCCAAGCCGGCGCCACCGCTCCGGGTTTCACCCAGTACGGCATTTCCGCGTTCAATTACGGCTCCGGCAAAACCACGGTCGCCACAGACTTTGGCGCGACGATCAATTCAGGCGGCACGGGAATCAACGCCGGCAATCAGGCGACGGCGGTTGCGGCGTCGGCAGCAAGCACGGTCTCGGTGATCTCGTTTGGAACGATCAACTCGGGCGCGAACCTCGATAATTCAGGCAGTACTCCGGCGGCAATTTTGGCAGGCTTCAATCCGGGCAATGCCGGGTTGTTCAACGCCAACGTTGCGGGCGATGTGCTCATCGGTGACAGCGGTACCATCACTGCCGCCGCAGGCGATGGCGTTCGCGGCTACAATTACGGCGTTGGAAATATCGAGATTGATTCCACCGCAAATATCACGGCGTTGGTGGCGTCAACCTCAACTGGCCGCAAGACGCCCTACGGTATCGGCGCGTTCAACTATGGTCCGGGCGACGTCGTCGTCACGACCAGTTCCGCAAGCGTGATTCATGCCGGCGGTTCCGGCGTTGAAGCCAATGACCAGGCCACCTCGATCGCCGCTGGCGCCAATTCCGTCATTGCGATTACGACGGCCGGTTCGATCACCTCGGGGACCATCCTGAATTCCAATGGTTCGCAACCCGGAGGCATTCAAGTCGGCTATCTCGGAGGTACCAGCGGCGGCACTGCGAACACGAACGTGAACGGCACCGTGATCGTCAACAATACCGCCAATATTTCCGCGGCCGGTGGATGGGGTATCGATGCGTACAACTACGGAAACGGCAATGTAACCGTCGATGACGGAGGCGGAACGACGGTCTCCGGAGCGGTGTATGGAATCGCGGGCTACGCGGAGAGCGGTGGCGGCACGGGAAATCTTGCGATCAATGTTGGCCCAAATGCCACCATAGCGGCAACAAATCCCGCGGTGGTTGGAGCAACTCCAGTCTACGGAATTAATGCCTTCAGCAACGACGCCGGAAATATCTCCGTCATTACGTCAAGCGGCGACACGATCACGTCGAGCAGCTCCGGAATGAGCGTCACCAATGAAGCGACCGTCATAGCGCAGTCGGTGAACAGCTCGATTGACGTGACCGCCTATGGGACGATAACTTCGGGAACGGGCGTCACAGGCACCGGCAGTCCTCCGGCGGGAATAACCGCGGGCTATCTGGGTGGCACCACCATTCCAACGAAATTTCCGCTGACAGACCCGGTAACGGGGCTCCCAACGCTCTTTGGAGACGTCGTTGTCAATAACTTCGCAACGATCAAGGCCGCTTCGGGCGATGGCATTCGTGCCTACAATTATGGCATTGGCGACGTCACGGTAAACGATTTCGCCGGGTCGATCACGGTCCAGGGGTCAATCCCGACTGGAGACACCGTTCTGCCAAACGGATACCAGAACGGCATCGGCGCATCGAACGAAGGTTCCGGCAATATCGACGTCATGACGGCCGTTGGCACGTCCATCGACGCGAGCCTCGGAGCCTCGGGCATCGCCGCGGTGAACAAGGCTCCAGGGCCTGCGGGCAATGCGTTCGTTATTCCGCCGACGAGCCACGTGCTGGTTCTGGCATACGGAACCATAAAATCCGGAACAGATCTCACCGGTAGCGGAGACGTGCCCGCCGGAATTCTGGCAGGCTACAATCCCAATAATGCGGACATCGCCGACGGCAATGTCCAGGGCACAGTATCGATTGACGACTACGCATCGATCACGGCGGCCGCAGGCACCGACGGAATAAGAGGCATCAATTACGGTATCGGCACCATCAACATTATCGCCGAAGTCGGCGCCACCATCACGGCAGGCCGTTATGGGATCGCCGCGATCGGGGGCGATGGCGGGGATATCACCATTACAACTTCCGCGACACTGAGCGGCGGCGCCGCCGCGATCGATGCCGTGACGACTTCTACCGGCACTGTCACGATCGAGAACTTCGGCAATATGACTGGAGATGTCGTGACGGCGAACGCCACGTTCGACAATGAAGCCGGCGCGCTCTGGAATCTGGCCGGCAGCAGTGTTTTCGCCACCGGGACAAATGTTCTGATCAACGCCGGCACCATCGACACCACCGGCGCGTCGAGCATCACCAGCGGCGGCAGCCTGGGTGTCACGAATACCGGCACAGTGAACGTCCAGTCCGGCAGCCTTGATATCGCCGCCAATGTCACCGGGACGGGCGCATTTACGATTGCTGCCGGCGCGACACTGGAGTTTGGAGGCTCGGTCGGTGCCGGCGAAACGATTACCTTCCTGGGCTCAACCGGGACCCTGACGCTGGATCATTCCGAAACCTCGCCTTTTGGCGGCCAGATCGCCAACCTCACGGGGACCTTGAGTACGCACGATTCCATCGACCTCGCGGACATGGTTAGTACGCTCGCTTCGGCGCACTACGTTGCAAGTACGACCAACCCGACCTCCGGAGTGCTCACGGTCAGCGACGGCAGCGGACATACGGAAACATTCAACCTCGTCAATTACACCGGCTCCGGTGTCTTCACGACAACGAGCGACGGCGCGGCAGGAACGCTGGTTTTCGATCCGCCGGCGGCTGCGGTGGCGACGGACTTGGTTGCGCCCGGGGTCGTTTCCACCGACGCACAAGTTTCGCCATCCGGTGTCAACGGCAACATCGCGTTTGCGGCCGCCAGCGCCGACGGAGTCGCATCCGCCAGCTCTACCGCGGACAATGGCGGCGCCGGTTATACCGGGAACTTCTCGGTCGATCCGGTGGTGAACTCGAACGGACAGCAATCGGTCGGATGGCATTTCGCGCTCGACGCAGCGCAGTCCGACCAGATCGCACCCTCGCAAGTATTGTCGCAATCCTATCAGGTT
This sequence comes from Bradyrhizobium sp., assembly GCA_039935515.1. Taxonomy (GTDB): domain Bacteria; phylum Pseudomonadota; class Alphaproteobacteria; order Rhizobiales; family Xanthobacteraceae; genus Bradyrhizobium. The sequence goes on along the minus strand of JBDTKD010000572.1, from coordinate 17,728 downwards.
GCGTTGCTCGACGGTCAGCAGGCCAAGGCCGTCACCCAGGAGGTCACGATCCTGACCGGAGGCGCCGGCGGCGACACGTTCGACTTCAAGCCGGGCATGGGCGCCGCAGTCGTGACCAATTTCTCGGAGCAGGCCGCCGACAAGATTGATTTGCAGCAGAGCGCGATTGCCAATTTTGCGCAACTTCAGGCGGCGATGCAGCCCCTCCATGACGGACACGATACGCTCATTGAGCTGAACCACGGCGACACCTTGACACTCGCCAACATCTCCATCAGCCAGCTGCATGCCAACAATTTCATTTTTGCCTGAGCAACGGCTCTGGTTTGAGGTGCGATTCCGCAATGCCAACCACGGGTAAGCCCTGGACTGCCGAACAGGATGAGATACTCCGAACGGAGATCGTTTCGGGGGCCTCGCGTTGCGCGATCTCCCAAAAGCTCGGCCGTTCCGAATCCGCGGTCAAGGCTCGCGCCTATATTTTGCGGTTGAGCCTCCGCCCATCAGGAACGAAAAACCACAGCCGTTCGGGACTCACAGCCAGCTAATGCAATGATTGGGGCGCCCAGTTCCATCCGCTGTCGGTCAAGCGGCAGCATCATTTTACCGGCCGTATCGCGCTTGGTCTCGATCCCATCGGGCATGGCGCATAGCCGACGGCGTCGCGTCGACAGCGACACAATGCCGCTCGCGCCCACCGGCATCCACTGGCCGAGCGCGCCATCGGTCGAAACCGCTGACGATCAGCAGCCTCGATGGCCACACCTGGCTTGCGAGGCAGCCCTTGCTTATGTGATGAGGAAGGCAGCAGTGCAGCGGGCACGACCCGTGGCTCCCGCCATAATTCCTGATCGGGCCCGCGATGTCAGACCTTTCCGCCTTTCCGGTTACCGCACGCTGGCCGGCCAGACATCCTGACCGGCTTCAGCTCTACTCGCTGCCGACGCCGAACGGCGTCAAGGTTTCGATCATGCTGGAAGAGATCGGGTTGCCTTACGAGGTGCATCTCGTCGATTTCAACAAGGATGACCAGAAGACGCCGGAGTTTTTGTCGCTCAATCCGAATGGCAAGATCCCGGCGATCATCGATCCGAACGGGCCGGCCGGCGCACCGCTCGGGCTGTTCGAATCCGGGGCGATCATGCAATATCTGGCCGAGAAAACCGGCCAGCTGTTGCCGGTCGACGCGGCGCGCCGATACCAGACCATTCAGTGGGTGCATTTCCAGATGGGCGGAGTCGGACCGATGTTCGGCCAACTCGGTTATTTCTACAAATTTGCCGGCAAGGAGATCGCCGACAAGCGTCCGCTCGAGCGCTACGTCACGGAATCGAGGCGCCTGCTCGGCGTACTCGAGCAGCATCTCGACGGACGGCAGTGGATGATGGAGGAGGAATACAGCATTGCCGACATTTCCCTGCTCGGCTGGACGCGCAACCTCGTTGGTTTCTACGGCGCCCGCGAGCTCGTGGCGTTCGACAGCCTTAGGCATGTCCCGGCCTGGCTCGAACGTTGCCTGGCGCGCCCCGCCGTGCAGCGCGGGCTGGAGATCCCGAAACGGCCCTGAGCGGCCATCGCCCACAGGCATTCGTAAATGACGATCACCATCTACGGCATCAAGAACTGCGAAACCATGAAGAAGGCGCGCGCGTGGCTCGACAGCCATGGCGTGGCCTATGGCTTTCATGACTACAAGACCGCGGGCATCGCGAAGGACAGGCTCAAGCAGTGGAGCGAGGCGCTCGGCTGGGAAGCGTTGCTCAACCGCGCCGGCACCACGTTTCGCAAATTGCCCGATGCCGACAAAGAAGGGCTGAACGAGCGCAAGGCGCTTGCCCTGATGGTGGCGCAGCCATCGATGATCAAACGTCCCGTGCTTGATCTCGGCGGAAAATTGCTGGTCGGGTTCAAGCCGGAGATCTACAGCAGAGAAGTGCCGGCGCCGGGACGATCGCGGAAAATCTAGCTCAGCTCGACGACATCGTCCGACGTGCCACGCCGGTCAGGGCCATGGACGAAGTCGAGGTCGATGACGGCGCGGATGATGCTGACCGGCGCCGCCTTTGGCTTGACGCCCATCAGGTTATTGATCCTGAAGCCGCCTTCGATGCTGATTGCCTTGTAGGAGCCGACGATCTGCTGGACCTGATTGCGGGTTCCGAACGGCAGCAATAACCGTTCGTAGGAAACGTCCTTGCCGTCGCTATCCTGCACCATCGAGATGGAGTAGGTCGGGCGCCTTCGTGCGAGCAAAGTGCGATAGCAGGCGACCACGCGCGCATATCGATCGGGGCCGATCGCATCGTGGAGATACCGGTTGGTCCGTTTCTCGGGGTCGTCGTTGCCGTAGGTTGCGGCGAGCCTCGCGCCCTCCTGGGTTATCAGGAAACGTGCGCTCTCGCCCTCGCCCTCGACATGGTAGCCCATCATGTCCGGCAGTTCGTCGGCAATGCCGTCCGGCCGGAAATCGGCGATCGCGGGCAAGGAGCGGGGCTCGCGCAGCGCGCGCAGCCATGCATTCAATAGCACGCGTTGCTTGATCGATTTCACCACCGAGGGATTGGTGCTCTCGAATTCCATTTCGAGCTAGCTGAATTCGATCAGATCGCCGGAGGGAATGCGTCCGGGTGCGCGGTGGAACAGGTCGCGGTCAATCACGGCACGAAGTTTCGCGATCGGCAAGGCGTCGTTTCCCCGCATCAGATTCCTGATTTCGAAACCGCCGTCTTCGCTGATGGTTTTCAGCGATGCGAGCACATGCGTGACGTCGCCCGCTTCCGAGAACGGTAACAGCATTCGCTCATACGCGACGATCCGTCCATAGACGTCATCGATGTTGGAGATGGTGTAGACGGGGAGGCCGCGCTTCAGGCATTCATGGTAGACCGGCATCACAATCGGTGCGAGCCGGGTCCCGAGATAGTCGTCGAGATAGCGCCCCTTGCCAGTATTGCCGTAGGCGGTCGACATGCGCGTGCCGTCGCTGTCGATGATCAGGCGCGGTTGCTGCTGGGTCCTGTCCACCGTCATGTAGACCAGATCCGGAAGTTCATCGGAGAGCCGGGAGGGCTGGTATTCCTCCGAACTGGGGATCTGCTGGCCGCGGGCGTAAAGCCGCAGCCAGGTGTTCAGCAGGTCGCGCTGCTTGATCGACTTGACGATCGTGGGATTGGCGCTCTCGAATTCCAAGGCTGCGATCCGGTCGTGATGCAAACACCCGAAGATCGACCGGAAGCGCAAATTTTTGATGAAAATGCGCGGCCTGCGGCAAAATACCCTTAACGGCGGCTTTCCCGGCGCGAGCCCGAAGACGTCCCGCAAACCGCCTGTTTATGGCCGAACGCTCTTCGACTAAAGGCGCAGCGGCGGGGTGGTCGTTCAGGGGTGCCGAGCTTTCGACCTTGCGCAGACCCGGCCGTTGGCGGCATATTCCGCCCTGGAGGTGGCGGGTCTTCCGCGGATGTTCCAAGGCATCCGGGAAGACCTGCTAATTTAGCAAAAATTAGCCACGCGCGGCTGTTCGCGGGGAGGGCTGATGGGGGACATCTGATTGGCTGATGAGTTCATTCTAGAGACCCACGGATTGACCAAGGAATTCGCGGGATTTTTTGCCGTTCGCGATGTCGGCCTGCGGGTTCGCCGAGGCAGCATTCATGCGTTGATCGGGCCGAACGGGGCCGGCAAGACCACATGCTTCAACCTCCTGACTAAATTCCTGAAGCCTTCGGCCGGCCAGATCCGCTACAAGGGACAGGATATCACGGCGCTGGCGCCGGCCGACGTGGCGCGGCTTGGTCTCGTCCGCTCGTTCCAGATATCGGCCGTATTCCCGCATCTGACCGCGCTGGAGAATGTGCGGGTCGCGTTGCAGCGCCAGCACGGCCAATCGTTCGATTTCTGGCGCTCCAAAACCGTGCTCGACCGCTTCAACGGCCGCGCCCGCGAATTGCTTGACGATGTCGGCTTGAGCGAATTTGCGGCGACGCCGGCCGTCGAAATGCCGTATGGGCGCAAGCGCGCGCTCGAGATTGCAACGACGCTGGCGCTCGACCCCGAAATGATGCTGCTGGACGAGCCGATGGCCGGCATGGGGCACGAGGATATCGACAAGATCGCCGCGCTGATCAAGCGCATCTCCGCGAAATTTACCATCCTGATGGTCGAACATAACCTCAGCGTCGTGGCCAACCTTTCCGACATCATCACGGTGCTGACGCGCGGTCACGTGCTTGCGGAAGGCAACTATGCCGACCTGTCCAGGGACGAGCGGGTCAAGGAAGCCTATCTCGGAGCAGGTCATGGCTGAATTGAGATTGGCCGAAGCCGCCGCGCCCAATTCCGCCGTGCCGGCAGCCGCGCCGGTGTTGTCGGTTCAGAACCTGCAGGCCTGGTATGGCGAGTCCCATATCCTCCACGGTGTCAATTTCGACGTGAACACGGGCGAGGTCGTCACCCTGCTCGGACGCAACGGCGCCGGCAAGACCACCACCCTGAAATCGGTGATGGGCATGATCGGCAAGCGCACCGGCTCGATCCGTTTCAACAACCGGGACATCATCCGGACATCGTCGGACCGGATCGCACGCATGGGCGTCGCGTTCTGTCCGGAAGAGCGCGGGATTTTTGCCAGCCTCGACGTGCGCGAAAACCTGCTGCTGCCGCCGGTGGTGCGCAGCGGCGGCCTGTCGCTCGACCAGATCTTCGACCTGTTTCCCAATCTGAAGGAGCGCCTCAACAGCCAGGGCACCAAGCTATCGGGCGGCGAACAGCAGATGCTGGCGATCGCGAGAATCCTGCGCACCGGCGCCCGGTTCCTGATGCTGGACGAGCCGACCGAGGGGCTCGCCCCGGTGATCATCCAGCAGATCGGCCAGACCATTGCTCGGCTGAAGTCGGAAGGTTTCACTATTCTTCTGGTCGAACAGAATTTCCGCTTTGCATCCACGGTCGCGGATCGCTTCTACATCGTGGAGCACGGCAAGATCATCGACGGTTTCACCAACGCCGAACTGCAAGCCAACATGGACAAGCTTCACACCTATCTCGGCGTCTGAGAACAACGAGAAAAAATCACAAGAGGAGAACGATATGAGGAATAAGATTTCGGCGCTGGTGCTGGGAGCCTCGCTGCTGTTCGCAGCAAGCGGCGGGGCGATGGCCCAGGACAAGACCGCCAGGATCGGTGTACTTACGGACCTTTCGGGGTTGTACGCCGATCTCGGCGGACAAGGCTCGATCGTCGCGGCGGAGATGGCGGTTGAAGATTCCGGCATGAAGGCCAAGGGCTGGAAAATCGACATTGTCTCCGCGGATCACCAGAACAAGCCCGATATCGCCACCAGTATCGTGCGCCGGTGGATCGATACCGACAAGGTCGACGTTCTCGCGGATGTGCTGAACTCGGGCGTCGCGCTTGCCGTCAACAACGTCGTGAAGGAAAAAAACAGCATCATGCTCAATTCCGGGGCCGGATCCTCGGAGCTGACCAACTCGCAGTGCACACCGAATACCATCCACTTCGCCTATGACACCTACATGCTGGCCCATAGCACCGGCAGTGCGATGGTGAAGGCCGGTGGGGATAGCTGGTTCTTCATTACGGCGGACTATGCTTTCGGTCATGCGCTTGAGAACGACACCACGGCGGTCATCAAGGCCGCTGGCGGCAAGGTTCTGGGGAGCGTTAATGTTCCGATCAATACGCCGGACTTCTCCTCATACCTGTTGCAGGCCCAGTCATCGAAGGCCAAGGTCATCGGTCTTGCCAATGCCGGTGGCGATACAACCAATTCCATCAAGCAGGCTGCTGAATTCGGTATCGTCAAGGGCGGCCAGAAACTTGCCGGTTTGCTCTTGTTCCTGACGGACGTTCATTCGCTCGGTCTGAAAGTGGCGCAGGGCCTCAGCCTGAGCGAGACGTTTTACTGGGACATGAATGATCAGACCCGGGCTTTCTCGAAGCGGTTCGGCGAACGCATGAAGAATCATGCCATGCCGACGATGATCCAGGCGGGTGTCTATGCGAGCCTGCTGCACTACTTCAAGGCTCTGGATGCGCTTGGCGGCAATCCGCATGACGGCGCCAAGGTGGTGGCCAAGATGAAGGAGATACCGACCGACGATCCGCTGTTCGGCAAGGGTTCGATCCGGATCGACGGCCGCGGAATTCATCCGGCCTACTTGTTCGAAGTCAAGACGCCGGCGGAGTCGAAGGGCGAGTGGGATCTGTACAAGTTGATCGGCACCACGCCCGGCGATCAGGCCTTCCGGCCGCTGGCGGAAAGCAAGTGCTCGCTGGTCAAGCACTGACGCTCGAACTGCCCCGACGGCACGTCGCCGTCGGGGCTCCATCGCACCTGATCCCGGATTGCGCGCGAAAGATCGATCGACATGCAAGCCCTCTACGCCCAGCTCCTGGTCGGACTGATCAACGGCTCGTTCTATGCGCTGTTAAGCCTCGGGCTTGCGGTGATCTTCGGCATGCTCAACATCATCAACTTCGCGCATGGTGCGCTCTACATGATGGGGGCGTTCGTCGCCTATTTCCTGCTCAATCTCGCAAATATCGGCTATTGGCCGGCGCTGATCCTGGCCCCCATTGCGGTCGGGATATTCGGCATGATCCTCGAGCGTACGCTGCTGCGATGGCTGACCGGACTTGATCATCTCTATGGACTCCTGCTCACCTTCGGGCTGGCGCTGATCATCCAGGGCGTGTTCCAGAATTATTTCGGTTCATCGGGGTTGCCCTATTCGATCCCCGATGAGCTCAAGGGCGGCATGAATCTCGGCTTCATGTACTTGCCGGTCTATCGCGGCTGGGTAGTGGTGTTCTCCCTGGTGGTGTGCCTGCTTACCTGGTACCTGATCGAGCGGACCCGGCTCGGCGCCAATCTGCGGGCCGCTACCGAAAATCCGACACTGGTGCGCGCCTTCGGCGTCAATGTGCCAAGAATGATCACATTGACCTACGGACTTGGTGTCGGCCTTGCCGCGCTGGCCGGGGTGTTGTCGGCGCCAATCAATCAGGTGCGGCCGCTGATGGGCGCCGACCTGATCATCGTGGTGTTTGCCGTGGTGGTGATTGGCGGCATGGGCTCGATCATGGGATCGATCATCACCGGCTTTGCGCTTGGCGTGATCGAGGGATTGACGAAATACTTTTACCCCGAAGCCTCCAACACCGTGGTATTTGTCCTGATGGTGCTGGTGCTGCTGGTGAAGCCTTCGGGACTGACGGGGCGGGCGAGCTGACATGACGACGATGACGGACGGCACCTTGGCGGCGGCCCCGCACGCCATTCGCGACGAGATGATCGCGTTCGGCCTTATGACGGTGCTGCTGCTGATCGTGCCGTTTACTGGCGTCTATCCGTTCTTCGTGATGCAGGCGCTCTGCTTTGCGCTCTTGGCCTGCGCCTTCAATCTGCTGATCGGCTATGGCGGACTCCTGTCATTCGGCCATGCGATGTTTCTGGGCACCGCCGGCTACGTTTCGGCGCACGCCCTGAAAGTCTGGGGTCTTCCGCCCGAACTTGGCATTCTCGCCGGTACCGCCGCCGCCGCCGGGCTTGCCATCATCACCGGGCTCGTCGCGATCCGCCGTCAGGGCATCTATTTCGCAATGATCACGCTCGCGCTGTCACAACTGCTCTATTTCATCTATCTGCAGACCCCGTTCACCCATGGCGAGGACGGCATCCAGGGCGTCCCGCAGGGTTACCTGTTCGGATTCTTCAATCTCGCCAAGCCCACGGTGCTCTATTACGTCGTGGTCGCCGGGTTCCTGCTCGGCTTTCTGCTGATTTTCCGCACCATCAACTCGCCGTTCGGCGAGGTGTTGAAATCGATCCGGGAAAACGAGCAGCGCGCCATTTCGCTCGGCTACAAAACCGATCAGTACAAGTTGCTCGCCTATATCCTGTCGGGGACACTGGGCGGATTTGCTGGCTCGCTGAAAGTGTTTGTGGCGCAGAATGCGTCACTGACGGACGTGCACTGGAGCATGTCCGGCGAAATCGTGCTGATGACGCTGGTAGGCGGCCTCGGCACCATTTTTGGTCCCGTCGTCGGTGCCTTTGTCATCATCGCCATGGAGCAATATCTGGCCGGGTTCGGGCAGTGGGTGACGGTGATCCAGGGCGTGATCTTCGTGATCTGCGTGCTGGCGTTCCGGCGCGGCATTATCGGCGAAATCGCGTATTATTTCCGGCGCTCGCTCTAGAGGGCCGGTTTCCGGCCATTTCCGGGCCTTACAAAGCGGTGGATGACCGGGTTCCCGGGCCGCGCGCGGCGCGCTTGGCGGTGAAAATGGTTTATGACACTCGTGTGACAGGCCGCTTTCTGCCGGTCATTTCCGCAACCATGGACACTTCAGATGCTGCGCTGGTTTCGTGCCTTTCTGCCCAGAGAGGAGCGGTTTTTCGACCTGTTTGCCCGGCATTCCCAGACCGTCGTGCAGGGCGCGCTGGCGCTGCAGGACATGCTGCGCGGAGGCGACGAGACCCCGGTGTTCTGCCAGCGGGTCAACCAGTTCGAGAATGACGCCGACAATATCACCCGTGAGGTGCTCACCGCGGTGCGCCGCACCTTCATCACCCCGTTCGACCGCGTCGACATCAAGAACCTGATCACTTCGATGGATGATGCCATCGATCAGATGCAGCAAACCGCCAAGGCGGTGGTGCTATTCGAGGTTCGCACGTTCGAGCCGCCGATGCGGGAGATCGGAACGCTGCTGGTCGAGTGCGCCAATCTGGTCGGCCGCGCCCTGCCGCTGCTGCAATCGATCGGCGACAATGTCGCGATGCTGACGGCGATCACCGAGGAGCTGACCAAGCTGGAAGGCCGGGTCGACGATCTCCACGATATCGGCCTGAAAGAGCTTTTCCTCAAGCATCGCAACGCCAATACGATGGATTTCATCGTCGGCGCCGAGATCTATGACCATCTCGAGAAAGTCGCCGACCGTTTCGACGACGTCGCCAATGAGATCAACAGTATCGTGATCGAACAGGTATAGGGCAGGGCCGCGCAGTGGATGCCACGCTTGGTCTTCCGATTCTGGTCGGATTAATTGCAGTCGCGCTGCTGTTCGACTTCCTCAACGGATTGCACGACGCCGCCAATTCCATCGCCACGATCGTGTCGACCCGGGTGCTGCGGCCGCAATACGCGGTATTGTGGGCGTCGTTCTTCAATTTCGTCGCCTTCGCGGTGTTCGGATTGAACGTCGCCCATACGATCGGCGTCGGCATCATCGAGCCCAGCGTGATCGATGCGCAGGTGATCTTCGCTGCGCTGGTTGGTGCGATCGTCTGGAACCTGATCACCTGGGGATTGGGAATACCGTCGAGCAGTTCGCATGCGCTGATCGGCGGGTTGGTCGGCGGCGGACTGGCCAAGGCGGGAATTTCGGCCGCGGTCTGGAGTGGTTTGTCGAAGACGCTGCTGGCTATCGTGCTGTCGCCGCTGGCCGGATTTCTGCTGGCGCTGGTTCTGGTCGCGATCGTGTCCTGGGCATCGGTCCGCTCGACGCCATTCGCGGTCGATCGCGCGTTCCGCATCCTGCAGTTTGCCTCGGCCTCGCTGTATTCGCTCGGGCATGGCGGCAACGACGCGCAGAAAACCATGGGCATCATCGCGGTGTTGCTCTATTCGCAAGGCTATCTCGGCGAGCATTTTTCGGTGCCGTTCTGGGTGGTGCTGGCGTGCCAGGCGTCGATGGCGCTGGGGACCCTGATGGGCGGCTGGCGGATCGTGCGCACCATGGGGCTGCGGATCACCAAGCTGACGCCAATGCAGGGATTTTGCGCCGAGACCGGCGGCGCCGCGACGCTGTTCATGGCGACCTTCCTCGGCGTGCCGGTTTCGACCACCCATACCATCACCGGCGCCATCGTCGGCGTCGGTTCGGCGCGTCGGCTGTCGGCGGTCCGCTGGAACGTGGCAAGCTCGATAGTCTACGCCTGGGTCATCACCATCCCGGCTGCGGCGGCCGTCGCCGCGCTGGCCTATTGGGTGGTATCGGCGCTGCGATGAGCGAATAGCCGGCGATTGGAGTTCGTTCGCCCATTCCTTATATGTGGTGTGCCGATCCCGCTTGATTCAGCCCGATTTCCCTGCCACAGGCTCGCTGATGTCAGAACTTGCCCTTTCAGCCGACCCCTCGTCTCGTTCGCCGCTCGCCGCCGAGGTCGAGCGCCGGCGCACGTTTGCCATCATCTCGCATCCCGACGCCGGCAAGACCACGCTGACCGAGAAATTGCTGCTGTTCGGCGGTGCCATCAACCTCGCCGGTCAGGTCAAGGCCAAGGGCGAGCGTCGCAACACCCGTTCGGACTGGATGAAGATCGAGCGCGAGCGCGGCATTTCGGTCGTCACCTCGGTGATGACGTTTGAATTCGAAGGCCTGGTGTTCAACCTGCTGGACACACCCGGCCACGAGGACTTTTCCGAAGACACCTACCGCACCCTGACCGCGGTAGACTCCGCCGTCATGGTGATCGATGCGGCCAAGGGCATCGAAGCGCGGACGCGAAAGCTGTTCGAGGTCTGCCGCCTCCGCGACATTCCCATCATCACCTTCATCAACAAGATGGACCGCGAGAGCCGCGATTCGTTCGAGCTGCTCGATGAAATCGAAAAGACACTGGCGCTCGACACCACGCCGATGACCTGGCCAGTCGGGCGTGGCCGCGATTTCCTCGGCACCTACGACGTCACCAACGGCGGCGTTCGCCTGCTTGAGGGCGGCGGTGCCAAGACCGGTGCCGCACAACAGATCGACATCGCCGATCTCGCCGGCCGCAATGCCAATCTCGACGTCGGCGCGATCAAGGATGAACTCGCTTTGGTGTCCGAGGCGTGCAAGCCGTTCGATCTCGAGGCGTTTCGCGAAGGACACCTCACGCCGGTCTATTTCGGCAGCGCGCTGCGCAATTTCGGAGTCGGCGACCTGCTGGAAGGACTCGGCCGCTTCGCGCCGCCGCCGCGCGCGCAGGACAGCAATTTGCGCAAGGTCGAGGCCGCCGAGCCGCGGATGAGTGCCTTCGTGTTCAAGATCCAGGCCAATATGGATCCCAACCATCGCGACCGCATCGCCTTCGCCCGGCTCTGCTCCGGCAAGCTGACGCGCGGCATGAAGGTAAAGCTGGTGCGCACCGGCAAGAACATGAGCCTGTCCAGCCCGCAGTTCTTCTTCGCCCAGGATCGCGCGCTGGCGGATGAGGCCTTCGCCGGCGATGTCGTCGGCATTCCCAATCACGGCACGCTGCGGATCGGCGATACCCTGACCGAAGGCGAGGAAATCACCTTTGTCGGCGTCCCCAGCTTTGCGCCGGAAATCGTCCGCCGGGTGCGGCTGACCGATGCGATGAAGGCGAAGAAGCTCAAGGAAGCCTTGCAGCAGATGTCGGAAGAGGGCGTGGTCCAGGTGTTCCGCCCGCGTGACGGTGCACCGGCACTGGTCGGCGTGGTCGGTCCGCTGCAGCTCGACGTGCTGAAAGCGCGGCTGGATGCCGAATACGCACTGCCGGTGGAATTCGAAGTCAGCGAATTTCAGTTGGCGCGCTGGATTTCCTCGGACGATCGACGGAAGCTCGATGCCTTCATTGCCGCCAACGGCTCCGGCGTTGCCGACGACGTCGACGGTGATCCGGTGTTTTTGGCCAGGAACGAGTTCTATCTCGGGTACACCAAGGAACGCGCCGAGGGCATCGTTTTTTCCAGCATCAAGGATGTGAAGAAAAAGGCGTGAGCTGGCCGGGACCCGGCCGCCGCGGTGCTGTGCCGAGAAGCAGGCTCTTGACTGCCGCGGGCGGGCGCATAATTCCAGCCCATCGGTCCAACAAGGCCAGGTCATGGTCAGGCGTTGTTTTGCAATCCTTGTCGTCGTCCTCGGTCTTTCCGTCGCCGGGGCGGCGGAGGCGCGGCGGCGGCACCAGATCGATGCCACGCCGTTTTCGCATGCGCCGTTCAGCGTGCTCGAGGGGCGGCCCTGCACGCCGTCCTTCTGCAGCGTGTTCAACCACGGGCCTTGCATTCCCGAGATCGATTATCCCTATGGCGAGAACCTGCAGCTGACGATTCAAACGGTGCCGCCGAAGGACGATGCCGCCAAATATGTCAGGCCCGACCACGACCTCGACACCATCGGCGACCTGTTTGCGGAATTGCGGTCCTGCTGGTCGCCGCCGGCGGCCGACACGGCGCGCGAGGGCATGCAGATGTCGGTGCGTTTCAGCTTCAAGCGGTCCGGCGAGATCATCGGCGCGCCGCGCATGACCTACGCCACCGCGGGGGTTTCGCCGGACATCCGCGAAACCTACCTGAAGGCGATCAACGCTTCGCTCGATGCCTGCGTGCCGCTGAAATTCACCGGTGGCTTGGGCGGCGCGCTGGCCGGACGTCCGATCGCGATCCGCTTTGTCGACAACCGGGAATTGGGCAAGCCGACGAAATAATCGGGTCCGAACAGGCTTTAGCCGGTCTGCTTTCTTGCATCCGGAGCGACCTCACCGTCGAGCCAGTCCTGTTCTTCCGCCAAAGCCCGCCAGGCCGCTTCCATGCGTTTGAAGCGAAGGTGGGCGGGCTGGTCAGCGGCGCGTTCGGCCAGTTGCGCGCAATTCTCCGCATTTTCCAGAAAGTGCTGCGACTGCTTCATGGTGTCCTCCTGTTGTGGAGGACATAAGGGGCGGCGGTCGGCATTCAACACGCATGAAATGACCATTTATCCCCCACATGAACCGGTGTTCAGGCAGCTTGCGACATAGCGACATTTACGAGGCAATTGTGGGACACCTCCGGAACCCCAGGGGGATCGTGCGGCGCGCAAAAAGGCTGGCAAAAAGGCGCGGCATGGGTAAGTTGAGCCCGCTGCCGCGAGCTGGCAGCGCTGGACTTCGCAGAAATTCTCAAAAATTCTCAAGAGGAATGGTCATGAAATCGGTCACCGCATTGGGCTTGGTCATACTGGTTTGCTCGCTCCACGCGGCGAACGCCGTGCCAGATAGGAAACTGCCCGCGGTCGATTTTTCGAAGATGACCTGCGAGGAATTCTGGGAGAAAACCATCGCAAGCGATCGAGGCCCATTTCTATTCTGGCTGAGCGGCTATTTCGGGCACCAGAAAAACTCGTCGGTGCTGGATCCGGTGGAGTTCACCGAAAAGACCAAAGCCCTGTCGGAGTACTGCTCGAAACAGCCCAACGACAGCATTCTCTCCGCCGCCGCGAAGACTTTCGTCAATTAAAGCACTTTCGGCTCATTCGAATCATTGCTTCTTCCGAGGCCTCGTGGTTCGAGACGCGCGAAGGCGCGCTCCTCACCATGAGGGTCTGAGACCTCATCCTGAGGAGCATCGCGAAGCGATGCGTCTCGAAGGATGAAGCCGCTTCGAACTTGATCCAACGTCGCGGGGCGCGCTCGGGCGGATTTCGCGCATTGCGATTAATGCCCTTAAGATGACAGGCGAAACTTCTGAAATTCGAGCCTGCGGAGGACATCGTGGGATTGCTGGTGATGATTCTGGGACTTCTGCTGTTCCTCGGCGTCCATACCCTCACCACCCAGCGCGACGTGCGCGCGCGCGCGATCGGCGCGATGGGTGAGGGCGGCTACAAGGTCGGCTACGCGTTGGCCTCGCTGCTCGGTCTCGTGCTGATTGTCTGGGGCTTTGCCCACTATCGCGCGGCGGGAATGTGGGTGGTTTGGACCCCGCCGACGGCGTTCAAGCACATCACCGTGGCGCTGATGTTGCCGGCGGTCATCCTGGTGGTGGCATCCTATATCCGCGGCTGCATCTACACCGTGCTGAAGCATCCGATGCTGGCGGGCGTCAAACTGTGGGCCGCAGCGCACCTGCTCGCCAACGGCGATCTCGGCTCGATCATCCTGTTCGGCTCGTTCCTGGGATGGGCAGTCTTCGATCGGATCTCGCTGAAGCATCGCACCGACCCCGGCGCGCCGCCGATCCCCGTCGGCGGCATCGGCAATGACCTGATTGCCGTGGCCGTTGGCATCGTCGCCTATCTGGCGCTGGCCCTGGTATTTCATCCCGTCGTGATCGGCGTTCCCGTCATCGGAGCATAAGAATGTCTGTCCAATCCACCATCCGGCGCAAGACTGCGCCGGATATTCGCGCCCGCAAGAACGGCGAGCCCATCGTCATGCTCACCTCGTACCATGCGCACACCGCAGCCCTGGTCGACCGCCATTGCGACGTCATCCTGGTCGGCGATTCCCTGGGCAATGTGATGCATGGTTTCGAGACCACGGTGCCGGTGACGCTGGACATGATGATCCTGCAGGGCCGCGCGGTGATGCGGGGCTCGCAGCATGCGCTGGTCGTGGTGGATATGCCGTTCGGCTCCTATGAGGCTTCCAGGGAGCAGGCATTTCATGCCGCGGCGCGGATCCTGAAGGAGACCCATTGCGGCGCGGTGAAGCTCGAAGGCGGCGTGCGGATGGCGGAGACGATCGCATTCCTCGCCGAGCGCGGCGTTCCCGTGATGGGTCACATCGGATTAACGCCGCAGTCGATCAACACACTGGGATCGTTCCGCGCCCAGGGCCGCGAGGAGGGCAGTTGGGAGCCGATCGAGAACGATGCCTGCGCGGTTGCGCAGGCCGGCGCATTCTCGGTCGTGGTCGAGGCGGTGGCCGAACCGCTGGCCCGGAAGATCACGGAATCGATCGCCATCCCCACCATCGGCATCGGCGCCAGTGCGGCTTGCGACGGCCAGGTCCTTGTGCTGGAAGATATGCTGGGATTGTCGCCAAGGGCGCCGAAATTCGTCCGCCGCTATGGCAATCTCGGCCCGATGATCGAGGCCGCCATCGAGGGCTACGCCGCCGATGTCCGCGCCCGCGCATTCCCGGGTCCGGAGCATGTCTACGGCATGAAGGCCAAAGGCTGAGAGAAAAGCCGAGCAAGAGTTGCGCCACGACCATGGACTGGAAAGACTACGCCATTCCCGCGATGCGGATCGAGGCGCGCTTCGGCGACCGCGTGGTGCCGGCGTTTTGCCAGCGGCCGAGCAGCATCTGGGCGATGGTGTCGGAGGCGGCGGCGCGAAATCCGGACGGCGAGGCGCTGGTCTGCGGCGAACGGCGGATCAATTGGCGTGACGTCGTGCTGCAATCCGCGAGCGTTGCGGCGGGGTTGCGGAAGATCGGCATCCGCGCCGGCGACCGGGTGGCGCTGCTGCTCGGCAACCGCATCGAGTTCGTGCTGGCGGTGTTCGCCGCGGCAAATCTCGGTGCCGTAACGGTGCTGCTCGGCACCCGGCAACAGAGGCCCGAGATCGCGCACGTCCTCAACGATTGCGGCGCCGTGCTGCTGATCCATGAGGCCGCGCTTTCGGACCGCCTGCCCGACGCGGGCGATATTCCCGGCCTGAAGCATCGGCTGGCCGTCGATGATGGCGATGCCGGTTCGGCATTTCCCGATCTCGCCGACAACGCGCCGCTGCTGGATCATGCCGATGTCGACGAGCAGGACACCGCGATGATCCTTTATACATCCGGTACCACGGGACGGCCCAAGGGGGCGATGCTCGCGCATTGCAACATCATCCATTCGGCGATGATCTACGAGGCCTGCATGGCGTTGACCGCAACGGATCGTTCGATCGCGGCGGTTCCGCTTGCGCATGTCACCGGCGTCGTCGCCAATATCATGAGCATGGCCCGCTGCGCCGCCACGCTGATCATCGTCGCCGAGTTCAAGGCCGCAGAATATCTCAAGATCGCCGCGCGCCAACGCGTCACGCAGACCGTGATGGTGCCGGCGATGTACAATCTCTGCCTGCTGCAGGCGGATTTCGATTGCCACGATCTAACCTCATGGCGGATCGGCGGCTTCGGCGGCGCGCCGATGCCGATTGCCACCATCGAGCAATTGGCGACCAAGATTCCGGGCCTCAAGCTGCTCAACGCCTACGGTTCGACCGAGACCACTTCGCCCTCGACGATCATGCCGCCGGAGCTGACCGCCGCTCATATCGACAGCGTCGGCCTGCCCTGTCCGGGTGCGCATATCATCGTGGTCGATGCCGGCGGTCGCGAGCTGCCGCGCGGCGAGATCGGGGAGATCTGGATTCACGGCGGCTCGGTCATCAAGGGTTACTGGAACAATCCGAAGGCGACTGCCGAGAGCTTTACCGGCGGATACTGGCACTCCGGCGATCTTGGCTCGATCGACGCGCAAAATTTCGTGCGTGTGTTCGATCGTCAGAAGGACATGATCAATCGGGGCGGACTGAAGATCTATTCGGCCGAAGTCGAATCGGTGCTCGCGGGCCATCCCGACGTGGTCGAGAGCGCCGTGATCGCCAAGCCGTGCCCGGTGCTGGGTGAGCGGGTGCATGCCGTGATCGTCACCCGCGGCGGCGATGTCACCGGCGAAGCGCTGCGTGCCTGGTGCGCCGAGCGGCTTTCCGACTACAAGGTGCCGGAGACGGTGACATTGACGGCCGAACCATTGCCGCGCAACGCCAATGGCAAGGTCATGAAGAAGCAGTTGCGCGACGCGTGGGCCGCCGCGCGGTGAGTGCGGCGGAGCCGCCGGCTTTGCCTTGCCGCCGCCATATCGCTAGGGTAACGCCGCCGGCGCGTGGGGCCATGGGTTCGGCTCGGCTGTTCGGTTGCGGCCGCTCATCGGGGATGGGATAGCTATAAGTGTCTGAATTATTTGACGAAGTCGACGAGGACGTCCGTCGCGATCAGCTCAAGAAGCTGTGGGACCAATATTCGATCTACATTGTCGCCGCCGCGCTGCTGCTGATCGCCGCGGTGGGCGGCTGGCGTGGCTATCAGTATCTGGAGGCGAAGAAGGCGGCGGAGGCCGGCGTGGCCTTCGACAAGGCGATCGAACTCTCCGAGCAGAACAAGTCTGCGGAAGCCGAAGCGGCCTTCAGCAGCCTCGCTGCCACGGCCCCCTCGGCCTATCGCATGCTGGCGCGGTTGCGCGCTGCAGCCGAAGTCGCCGCCCGCGATCCGCAGGCGGCCGTGAAGCTCTATGACGATATCTCGACCGATCGCAGCATCGGCGCGCTGGAGCAGGAACTCGCCCGAATCCGTGCCGCTGGCCTGCTGGTGGATACCGCAACCTATGCCACCATGCTTCAGCGCCTTGAGCCTTCCACCGCACCACAGGCAACCTTTCGCCACACCGCACGCGAACTGCTGGCGCTGTCGGCTTGGCACGCCAACGATACGACCAACGCGCGCAAATGGCTGGATTTGATCGCCAACGATACCGAGACGCCGCCCGGCCTGCGCTCGCGCGCCGAAGCGCTGCAGGGCCTGCTGCCGCCGGTCGCGAAGAGCTGACGGCGGGAAACCGGTTGAGTGAGAAACTGACAATGCGCCTGTCGCAACGCCTGGTCGCCGCTGCTGTTCTCGTCGCGCTGTCGGGCGCCTTGGCGGGCTGCTCCAGCAGCTTGGGCAGTTGGGATCCGAGCGATTTGCTCGACTTCCTCGATACCAAGAAAAAGCTGCCGGGCGAGCGCAAGGAGGTCTTCCCCGACGGTGTGCCGGGCCTCGAACAGGGCGTACCAAAGGACTTGTACAAGGGCGCCGTCGAGCAACAGCAACTCGATCAACAGAACGCCGAAGCGGCCGCCGCGGCGGCGCCGCCTCCTGAAGAGCCCAAGACCAAGAAATCCAAAGCCAGGAGCAAGAGGCCGGCGACGGCGAGCACGGCGCCGGCCGCTGCGCCTGATCCC
>JBDTKD010000571.1:0-3211 GCA_039935515.1 Bradyrhizobium sp. | reverse complement strand
GCGCCCTTGGTGGGCGGGGTTTGCGCCCATGCGGCGCCCGAGCCCCATAGAGCAATGGCGCCCGATAAAAACAAGCCTGCCACAACACGCATTTTGAGCTTTCCTCACGATCCCGAGCCCGGCGCTGGCTTGGTGCCGGCGTCCGAGTCATCTCCTGCCTGCGGGCATGATACCCTAGTTGGATCAAGACCGCCAAGGCGACGAGGTTGGCGCGAAGGGGATGTCGACAAGAGTTCCGCGCGGAAATGGCCGCGCCACGATGGAATCTAGGGCCGGCACTCCGACCTGAGGATATAGCAGATGCTCAACACACCGAAGCGCGTAAGTAGCCGTTGGCGATATCTGCTTCTCGTTGCCATTGCACTGCCAGTTTTTGGCGGCCTGACTATGCGCTGATCGAATATTTTCTGTTCGGATGAAACAGGTGAACAACTGTAGCTCCGGTCACGATTCGGATCATAAATTAAGGACCGCCGTCAAACCGCCGCAACAAGGGTTTCGTTCGAGCCGCAGGCCGCGCAATAGTAGATGCGCAGATCGTGACCGGGAGCCTCCGGTTCAATGCGCGTCAATATCAATGGCTTTCCGCAAGCCGAACAAGGAGGCCGAAGATTGTCGACCAATTTGTATTTGGGCGGTTCGGGCGGCTCTACCATAGGTGTCATACAACGCCCTCAATGCCCAAAAGGCGTCATAGCAAAAAGGATAGTCTGCGCGGTTGGATCGTCGGCGACCCATGGTCGTTATATTGCTGAATGTTTCCAGGAATGATTTTACCGTTCTAGCGTAAGGAAACAATGAAGTCCGTTCCGTCGCCGGTTTCACCCGCGGAGATGCCTTGATCGGAAACGATAATCGAACTGCCGGCCGATAGACCCTCGGCGATTCGCGCCATCGCATCGGAGGGAATGCTGAGGCGATCCAGGGCCTCGGTCGGACTGTCCGGAAGCGGCACCGGCCTGGTGTCGACCGCGTCCGCCATCTTGCGTCGCCGCGATTTCCGCTCGTCTTCGTCGTGCCGCGTGGTGTACCGCTCGGCGGTCGGCAGCGAGATCACGGACCAGCGCAGAGCGGTGGGATCGTTCTTGTCGGTCTCGACCGTGAACACATGCGTTCCCAACGGCCGGTCGCTCGCCGCGATACCAATGGGAACGTCGAACAGCGGCGCGAAATTCTGCCGCACATAGAGTTTGGCATCCTTGCGGCTCACCAACACCGATATCTGACCGGTGCGATTTGGTGCCGGCAGCAGGTTCAGCTCCGGCCCCGTGGGCGTTGCCTTGTCGGGGTCTGCCGCCTGAAGGCGGTTCACCGCGGCGATGTCCGCGATACGCGAAGGCGCGGTACCGGTGGTGGCGACAGCCTCCGCGAGTTGCGGTGAGCCGGGGTCGTCGGGTGCTGCATCGGACATCGTGCGCGGGGGCGCCCCGGTCGAACCCGCGCGGCTCGCATCGGCGGTGCGCGTCTGCTCGCTCGGCGATGCGGATGCTGGCGGCGCGTAGGTGGTCGCGGGCCTGGAAATATCCGGATGCCCGACGGTCGATCTCAATTCGAGCTTCGCCTGCAAGATTGCCGGCTTCGACGTTTCATCGGCATCCGCAGCCTTGTCGGAGGGCGCGTCAGCCGCAGCCGGTTGCGGGTCCAGTTTCCGGGTGACGAGCAGCGGGTGCGAAAAGCTGACGGGAGTGATCTCGGCGGGTGTGACGACGACCCGCGCGCCCATCCGGGTCCAGCCATACATCTTGATCGCAAAGGCCATGGGCATGCGGATACAGCCGTGCGAGGCCGGATAGCCTGGCAGTACGCCCGCATGAATGGCGATGCCTGACCAGGTGATCCGCTGCATATAGGGCATCGGCGCGCCGCTATAGATGTTGGAATGGTGCAGCTTCTGCTTTTGGATCACGCTGAAAGCTCCCGTCGGCGTCGAATGGCCGCGCATTCCCGTCGAAATCGGCGTTTCCGCGAACAAGCCGTTGGCGTCGTAGATCTTCATGATCTGCTTGCTGATCGAGATCGCGATAATCAGCGGCCCCCGCGGCTTGGCGGCTTGCCAGGCCCGCGCCTCGCTCTTTGCCGAATGCCGGCGAGCCTTTCGCGCCCGTTGCGGCATGATTGGCATGGCTTGCGAAAACGCCGGATCGTAATACGACCAAAATACGGCGGCGTCCGCCTGGGTGGCGAAGCCGATCGCGCCGGCCGCGGTCAGCACTGCAACGCGCCAGCACGAATTGGAAAAAGCAGCCCGACGAGACTGGTTGTTTTCGGCATGGGGCGGCTGCTGCCGTCCGGTCGCAGCAGAAACCTGATACTCACCCACGCACGTTACCTCGAAATCCCAGCCGTCGACATTTAGTGTTACAGACCGGAAATGCGTTCACCCGCGCGAGGGTTCTCATTCCCGTGAATTTCACTCCACTCGTATCAAAAAAGCCTCACATTCGGTTAAACGGCTGGCGGCGCGGTGGCCTTCAAACCTTCCCGCGGCGATGTCCGGCACTAAATTGAATGAAGCCTCGTTGACGGAGATCATCATGACATCGGAAGCCTTAAGCCAATATGACTTCAGGTGGCGGCCATGGGTGCTGCTGGCGCTGGCCTTGCTGCTGTGGTCGGGCTCGCCGGCAGGTGCCGCCGATGAACCGGACCTGATCTTCCGCCGCTCGACGGTGTTCAAACTTCTGAGCCCGAACGACAAGCTTGCGACCTATGGAGTCGATGACCCCGAAGTCGAAGGCGTCGCCTGTCATTTCACCGTGCCGGAAAAGGGCGGGATCAAGGGCTGGCTGGGGCTCGCCGAGCAGGTATCGGATATTTCGCTGGCATGCGGCCAGATCGGCCCGATCCATTTCAAGGACAAGATGGAGCAGGGCGGCGACATGTTCCGACAGCGGCGCTCGTTGTTCTTCAAGAAGATGCAGATCGTGCGGGGCTGCGACGCCAAGCGGAACGTGCTGGTCTATATGGTCTATTCGGACAGGCTGATCGAAGGCTCGCCGAAAAACTCGACCTCCTCGGTACCGATCATGCCCTGGGGGTCGAGCGATACCGCAGTTCAGAAGTGTGGTGATTTCATTCAGTGATCTGAACGAAGATTGCGTGCTCAAGGCTTTGCCGGGCCCGTCCGCGGCCGGACCCATGGTTCGGTCCTCGGCTTGGGATCGTGACAACCCACGAGGTGCACGAGTTTCTGTGGAACCGACAGGTTGCT
>JBDTKD010000570.1:0-4029 GCA_039935515.1 Bradyrhizobium sp. | reverse complement strand
AGGCCACGTGGCTTCATCCTTCGAGACGGCGCGCAAGTGCGCGCCTCCTCTGGATGAGGTCGGCAAAGGGCGCGCTCCGCCTAGGCGCCGAGCGCCTGCTCGAGGTCCGCGATCAGGTCTTCCTTGTCCTCGATCCCGATCGAGAGCCGCACCACGTCAGGCGCGGCGCCGGCCTTGGTCTTCTGCGCATCGTCGAGTTGGCTGTGGGTGGTCGAGGCCGGGTGAATCACCAGCGAGCGGGTGTCGCCGACATTGGCGAGATGCGAAAACAGTTTCAGGTTCGAGACCAGGTTGACACCGGCGTCATAGCCGCCCTTGAGGCTGAAGGTGAATACCGCGCCGGCGCCCTTCGGCGCATATTTGCGCGCCAGGTTGTTGTATTTGTCGGTCGGCAGGCCGGCGTAATTCACCGACGCCACCGCGGCATGGCCGGACAGGAATTCCGCGACCGCTTTGGAGTTTTCGCAATGCTTCTGCATCCGCAATGGCAGCGTTTCGATGCCGGTCAGGATCAGGAATGCGTTGAACGGCGACAGCGCCGGACCGAGATCGCGCAGGCCCAGCACCCGGCAGGCGATCGCAAACGCAAAATTGCCGAACGTCTCCTGAATCTTGATGCCGTGATATTCCGGCCGCGGCTCGCTCAGCATGGGATATTTGTTGTCCTTGGACCAGTCGAAGGTGCCGGCATCGACGATGATGCCGCCGATCGAATTGCCGTGGCCGGCGAGAAACTTGGTCAGCGAATGCACCACGATGTCGGCGCCGTGGTCGATCGGGCGGATCAGATAGGGCGTCGCCAGCGTGTTGTCGACGATCAGCGGCACCCCGGCCTTGCGGGCGACCGCCGAGATCGCCTCGATATCAGTGATGGACCCGGAAGGATTGGCGATCGATTCGATGAAGATCGCCTTGGTGTGCGGTGTCACCGCGCGTTCAAAGCTGCCGATATCGTCGGGCTCGGCCCACGCCACGTTCCAGCCGAAACTCTTGAAGGCATGGTTGAACTGGTTGATCGAGCCGCCATACAGCTTGCGTGCGGCGATGAACTCGTCGCCCGGCCTCAGCAACTGCTGCATCACCACCACCTGGGCGGCGTGACCGGAGGCGACCGCGAGCGCCGCGGTACCGCCTTCCAGCGCGGCGACGCGTTCTTCCAGCACCGCATTGGTCGGATTTCCGATCCGTGTATAGATGTTGCCGAAGGCCTGCAGCCCGAACAGCGAGGCGGCGTGATCGGCGTCGTTGAACACGAACGACGTGGTCTGGTAGATCGGCGTCACCCGGGCGCCGGTGGTGGGATCAGGTTGCGCACCGGCATGTACGGCAAGGGTCGAAAATCCGGGGAGACGATCGGTCATGCTGTTTCCTTTCCGACGGCGCCATCCTCAAGCAGCGACCCCGCCGGCCGCCTTTCGAAGGATAAGCACCACGATGTGAACTCCAGGCCGAACAGCGCCAACAGGCGCGCTCGCCGCCGGGCACCATCGCGGCAGCGGCGATCCCCGTCAAGACGGCTTGAAACGGCATCGATTGTTCGGAAGCTTCATGCTTCGCTTTGTCGCGCTCGCAAAACAATCCTGTTGCGGCCGCCTCATGCGAGGCCGTTCCTGTTTTTCGCCGCGCGATCGGAGGCAGCGGTCTCGCCGCCGCCGACGCTGGTCCGGTTCAACGACAGCCGCATGCCCCGGGTCGGCATTGGCGCGCGTTTCGAGCTGAGCGTTCGCGAATTGACGCCCATCCACGAAATCTCCGAGGACAGCCGTCCATATTCGATCTTGGGGCAGCGGTTCATCACGACCTTGAGGCCCGCCGCCTCCGCCTTCGCCGCCGCGGCATCGTCGCGCGCGCCGAGCTGCATCCAGATCACCCGCGGCAATGGCGTCAGCTTCAGCGCTTCGTCGACCACCGGCATGATGTGGCTCGAACTCCGGAAGATGTCGATCATGTCGACCGGCCGGCCGATGTCGGATAGCGAGGCGACGAACGGCTTGCCCAGCAGGCTCTTGCCGAGATGGCCGGGATTGACCGGGATCATGTCGTAGCCGCGCTGGGCGAGATATTTGAAGGCAAAGTAACTCGGCCGCACATTGACCGGCGACGCGCCGACCATCGCAATCGATTTCACGCCGCTGAGGATTTCCCGGATGTACCGGTCGGGGTAGGCATCGTGATTCATGCGCAGGTCCTGAGTTCCTCATGGTGAGGAGCGCGGAACGCGCGTCTCGAACCATGAGGCATCATCCTTCGAGACGCGCACAAGTGCGCGCTCCTCAGGATGAGGCTCTTTATTTGTCCTGCCATTTCGGCTCGCGCTTTTCGATGAAGGCGCCGATGCCTTCCTCGGCGTCGCCGGCCATCATGTTCTCGGTCATCACCTCTGCCGCATAGCGGTAGGCCTCCGCAAGGCTCATTTCGGCCTGGCGGTAGAAGGCGGCCTTGCCGAGCTTGACGGTGTAGGCGGATTTGAGCGCGACCTTGCGCGCCAGCGCGATCGCGGCCTCCCGCTCGGTGCCGGCCGCCACGACATGGTTGACGAGCCCGATCTCGCGCGCTTTGGCGGCGGCAACGGGCTCGCCGGTCAACAGCATTTCCATCGCCTGCTTGCGTGGAACATTGCGCGACAGCGCGACCATCGGCGTCGAACAAAACAGCCCGATATCGACGCCGGGGGTCGCGAAGGCCGCGGCTTCCGAGGCAATCGCAAGGTCGCAGCTCGCGACCAGCTGGCAGCCGGCCGCGGTGGCGACGCCTTGCACCGCGGCAACCACCGGCTTCGGCAGCTGCACGATGGCCTGCATCATCGCGCTGCAGGCATTCATGATCTCCGCGAAATAACCGCGCCCGCGATCGGCGTCGCTGCGGCGCGCGGTGAGTTCCTTCATGTCGTGGCCCGCGGAGAATGCCGGGCCGTTGGCGGCGATCACCAGCGCCCGCACGCTCGCATCGCCCTCGATCTGCTGCAACGCTGAATGCAATTCGGCGATCAGCCGCTCCGACAGGCTGTTGCGGGCGCCGGGACGGTTGAGCGTCAGCACCGCGACGCCGTCAAGCGTCTCGCGCAGCAGGATCGGCGGTTGCGAGGCGGCGGTGCGGGCGGGCTGTGCGGTCATCGAAAGATCCGGTTAGGCGAAGTCGTCATCTTATTGTAACAGACGGCGGCAGGCGAGGGCGGGTGCAGCGACATGGCGATTGCGAAAATGACTGTGGCGGAACTCGAGAGGTTTCTCCATGCCGAATTTCCGCAGGCCTTCAGCGACGGCGAGGTTTCGATCGAAAGCGCGGACGGAGCCACCTGCCTGCTGCGTCAGCGCTACAGCGACCGGATGCTGCGGCCGGGCGGAACGGTGTCCGGACCGACGCTGATGGCATTGGCGGACTTTGCCATGTATGTCGTGCTGCTGTCGGCGATCGGCCCGGTCGGGCTTGCGGTCACAGCCAATCTCACCATCAATTTTCTGCGCAGGGGCCAGCCGGGACAGGATGTGCTTGCGGCGGCGCGGCTGTTGAAGCTTGGCAAACGGTTGGCGGTGGGCGAGGTCAATCTGTTGTCGGGGACCTCGCCCGATCCGATCGCCCACGTGATATCAACCTATTCCATTCCAAATGCTTAGGGTTTTTCCCGGTAGTATCGCACCATATTTATAAGCCATTGTTATTACAAGATAAACCATAGCCTGTGGGGATTGACGCGGGCGCGGCAGCTATCTAGAAACCCCGCAGTCCGGCGCGGCTCGCGTCCGACGTCCCCGTTCACGGAATTCCTGCCATGAAAACCTATTCGGCAAAGCCCGCCGAGGTGACCAAGAAGTGGGTGCTGATCGACGCCAAGGGTCTGGTGGTCGGCCGGCTCGCGACGCTGGTCGCGATGCGCCTGCGCGGCAAACACCTCCCGACCTACACCCCGCATGTCGATTGCGGCGACCACGTCATCATCGTCAACGCGGCGCATGCGGTGCTCACCGGGCGCAAGCGCGACAACAAGGTCTATTACAATCACACCGGCTTCATCGGTGGCATCAAGGAACG
>JBDTKD010000569.1:0-2929 GCA_039935515.1 Bradyrhizobium sp. | reverse complement strand
GTGAGATACCTTATCCGCCGGAAAAGATCTGGCGCGCTCTCACCCAACCACACCTGATCGAGGAGTGGCTGATGAAGAACGATTTCAAGCCTATCGTGGACCACCGTTTCAATCTTCGCGCAGACTGGGGCGCTGTCGACTGTCAGGTCCTGGCCGTCGAGCCGAACAAAACGCTGACTTACACGTGGGCGGCCTATGGTCTCGAGAGTGTCGTCACCTGGACTCTCATCGCTACGAGCACGGGGACCCGCCTGCGCATGGAGCAGTCGGGCTTCCGGCCGGATCAGCAGCAGGCCTACCAGGGCGCCAAGGGCGGCTGGCAGCGGTTCTTTGCAAATCTGGAGCAGGTCCTGGCGCGGATAGGCTGAAGTCTGCCGGCGCAATTCAAAGCCAGGCCCTGTTGACAGCCGATGTGGTGCAAATGAAAAAGAGCGCAACGACCAAGGGCGAATCCCCTTCCCGGCTGATCGACGCGAGGATCAAGGAACTGGACGATTGGAGGGGCAAGACGCTCTCCCAGGTCCGCGCTCTGATCAAACAGGCTGACCCCGAAGTGGTCGAGGAGTGGAAGTGGAGAGGCGTTCCGGTCTGGTCTCACGATGGAATTATCTGCACCGGCGAGACATACAAGAGCGTCGTGAAGCTGACTTTCGCCAAGGGGGCTTCGCTCAAGGACCCCTTGGGATTGTTCAACTCCAGCCTAGACGGCAACGTCAGGCGCGCGATCGATATCCGAGAGACCGATAAACTGAACAAGGATGCCTTCAAGGCGCTGATACGCGCCGCCGCGGCCCTGAACAGGTCATCGGCCCGATAGTCGAATCCGGCACCTCACGAGTAGGCGCCGGCCAGCCGACCACGCGAGCGGATTATTCGACCAGGTCCGGCCACGGCACGATGGTCGATTTGACCGTCTTCATCGCCATCGCATCCGCCACCGCGCGACTGACGCCCTCTTCGGTGAACGGATAGATCGTCTGCATCTCGAGCCAGGGATATTTGTGGCGCGTGCGGTAGAGCATGTCGACGCCGAGCGGCAGGTCGTTGCCGGTAAAGCCCCACGACCCCAGCACGTTGAGGTCCTTGGTGCAGATGCGGTGCCATGAGGTTTCGATCGAGCCCGCATCGGTGAACTGGCCCATCTCGACATAGGTGCCGCCGTCGCGCAGCATTTCGATGCCTTCCGGGCCTGCGCTCGGATGGCCGGAGCAATCCATCACCAGATCGGCACCGAAGCCGCCGACAATGTCGCGCACCTTCCTGATCCGCGCTTCCGGCGTCCTGATCTGTTCGATATCGACGGTGGCTTCAGCGCCGAACTTGCGCGCGAGCTTCAGCCGCGGGGTCTCCGGCGCACCGACGCAGATGACGCGCCCTGCCCCCATCTCCTGCGCAGCGGCAACCGCGAGCATCCCGATCGGGCCCGAACCCTGGATCACGACGGTGTCGCCCCAGCCAAATCCACCCGCCCGGGTGGCGCGATTGAAGGCGCGGATGCAGGAGGTCAGCGGCTCCGACAGGGCGCCGAGCCGCAGCGACATGTCGTCCGGCAGCTTGTAGATCTTGGTGCCCGGCAGCATGTCGAGATCGACATAGACATATTCGGCCCAGCCGCCCCACAGATGCGGCGCCTTGTCGAAGCCGAGATAGCGGCCGTAATACACCGGCGTCAGGCACTTGTTGGCGCTTTGCGGGTAGTGAATGCAGTAATAGCAGTGGCCGCACGGCATCAGGGGCGGGATCATCACCTTCGACCCCACTTTGAGCGGCTTGCTCATGAAATCCTCGGCGAAGTCCGCGCCGACTTCGACCAGCACGCCGCCGATTTCGTGGCCGAGTGTAAACGGCCACGGCAATTGTTTCGGCCAATGGCCCTTCAGGATATGCAGGTCGGTACCGCAGACGCCGCAGGCGCCGACCTTGATCAGCGCCGCCTTCCCTGGGATTTTCGGCCATGGCACGGTGCGAATAACCGGCTGGGCGCCGGGACCGTCGAAGGTGCATACGCGAATGGGTTCCACCGAGCCAATCCTCCGGACTTTCTCTGTTGATGCCGCCATCGAGCACCGCTTGCCGCGGGTCTGCACCGGCGGCGCAAGCCTAAGTGAACCGACCTGCCAAGCCAATCCCGGCCTTGCAGGCTGCGATCGCATCCTCGCCACGGAACAAGCCGGTTTCACAGCCGAAAATGGCGTCACCCACATTTCATGCGACCGCCGCTAACCACCCATTAACCCTGCTGGCCGTAGGGTCGGACGACACCGAGCGGCCGGTCGTCGGATAGCGAAGATGGCGTTAGCGCACAAAAGATCGATTCTTCCGGCTGCCGAAGAGCGACGGCGCTTTCAACGCGTCAAGGTCCATCTGCTCGGCCGCTACATGCTGCCGGACCGACGTGAATTTCCCTGCCAGATCATCAATATGTCGCCCGGTGGGCTGGCCCTGCTGGCGCCCGGCATCGGCAATGTCGGCGATCGCGTGATCGCCTATCTCGACCATATCGGCCGGGTCGAAGGCAAGATCACCCGCATCATCGACAATGGCTTCGCCATGACCGTCGGCGCTACCGCGCGCAAGCGCGACAAGCTCGCCGCACAGCTGACCTGGCTTGCCAACCGCGACATTCTCAACCTGCCGGAAGACCGCCGCCACGACCGCATTGTGCCGCGCAACCCGATTTCGCTGCTCACGCTCGAAGACGGCACCAAGATGACCTGCAGGGTCATCGACATGTCACTCTCCGGCGCCGCCATCGCCGCGGAAAACCGGCCGCCGCTGAGATCTCTGGTCATGCTCGGCAAGGTGCAGTCGCGCGTGGTGCGAAACCTCGAGGAAGGCTTCGCGCTCGAATTCGTGCATGAGCAGCTCGCCGAAACGCTCGAAGACAGCGTTACCGCGCGGTAAAGCCCAGCGCACCGCAATTCCCCAT
>JBDTKD010000568.1:0-2910 GCA_039935515.1 Bradyrhizobium sp. | reverse complement strand
ATCCCGGCCGCGCCGGGGAGATCGACGAGATCATCGCGCGCTTTGGCGAGGTGCAGGCGCGCTTCGAGGAGCTCGACGGTTATGCGCTGGAGACCCGCGCGCGCGAGGTGCTGGCGGGCTTGAGCTTCAGCCAGCAGATGATGGACGGCGACGTCGGCGCGCTGTCGGGCGGCTGGAAGATGCGGGTCGCGCTCGCCCGCATTCTGCTGATGCGCCCCGACGCCATGCTGCTGGACGAGCCGAGCAACCATCTCGACCTCGAAAGCCTGATCTGGCTGGAGCAGTACCTCGGGGGGTACGAGGGCGCGCTGCTGATGACGTCGCACGACCGCGAATTCATGAACCGCATCGTGACAAAAGTGATCGAGATCGATGGCGGTCAACTCACGGCCTATTCCGGCAATTACGAATTCTATGAGCAGCAGCGCGCGCTGAACGAAAAGCAGCAGCAGGCCCAGTTCGAGCGCCAGCAGGCGATGCTGTCGAAGGAGATCAAGTTCATCGAGCGCTTCAAGGCGCGCGCCTCGCATGCCGCGCAGGTGCAGAGCCGGGTCAAGAAGCTCGAGAAGATCGAGCGCGTCGAGCCGCCACGGCGCCGCCAGGCCGTCGCCTTCGAGTTCCTGCCGGCGCCGCGCTCCGGCGAGGACGTGGTCAGCCTGAAGCGCGTCCACAAGGGCTATGGCGCGAGATCGATCTATGACGGCCTCGATTTCCAGGTGCGCCGCCGCGAGCGCTGGTGCGTGATGGGTGTCAACGGCGCCGGCAAGTCGACGCTGCTGAAACTGGTGGCGGGCTCGACCGAGCCCGACGACGGCACGGTGGCGCTCGGCGGCAGCGTCAAGATGGGTTATTTCGCGCAGCACGCCATGGACCTGCTCGACGGCGAGCGCACCGTATTCCAGTCGCTGCAAGATGCGTTTCCGCAGGCCGGCCAGGGCTCGCTGCGCGCGCTCGCCGGCTGCTTCGGCTTTTCCGGCGACGATGTCGAGAAAAGATGCCGGGTGCTGTCGGGTGGCGAGAAGGCACGGCTGGTGATGGCCATCATGCTCTACGACCCGCCGAACTTCCTGGTGCTGGACGAGCCCACCAACCATCTCGACATGGCGACCAAGCAGATGCTGATCGCGGCGCTGTCGGAATATGAAGGCACCATGCTGTTCGTTTCCCACGACCGCCATTTCCTCGCCGCGCTCTCCAACCGCGTGCTGGAGCTGACGCCCGAGGGCATCCACCAATATGGCGGCGGCTACACCGACTACGTCGCCCGTACCGGCCAGGAAGCGCCGGGCCTGCGGAGCTGAGGCGACCGCGGTTCGCGACCTTGCCGTGCGCTCCATGTTGTCCAATCCCTCCTGGGCTGGACAGGGTTTCGCTGATTTGCCCGTCGGGCGGGGAGGTGTCGTAGCCCGGATGGAGCGAAGCGCAATCCGGGAATCGCGATGCGGATGCGACGGCCCCGGATTTCGCTTTGCTCCATCCGGGCTACAGAGTCTCGCCGTCATTGCGAGCGCTAGCGAAGCAATCCATGTCGCAACAAGTGGAGGCGTGGATTGCTTCGTCGCTTGCGCTCCTCGCAATGACGGCTGAGAGCATGCGGGCTGCGGCGACGACGGCTGTGCTGGATTTCGCTTCGGCGATGGATTGCGAGCCCGCTCAGCGTGTGTGTTCGTCGGTCGTGCGCGCCGCGGATTTGTGCGAGGGCCGATTTCCAAGGTCGCCTTCCTCGCATGGAAGTGGTTTCCATGATCCATTGGCAGCCGGCTGGTAGGCCGTGCACGCCGAGGCAGCCGGCTTCTCGTCGGCTTTCGGGGGGTCGGAATGTTTCGCCAGCGCCGGCGACGCCAGCAGGGCCAGCGCGGCCATCGAACCAGCGAAGATCGTTGTTGCGATCCGCATCTGAAGCTCTCCTCTTTGTAACCGAGCTATCCGAAGAAAAGGATTGTGGCGATTTTTTGCAGCACGCCCGGTTTGCCTGATCTTAAGCGGACACGCAGCCCGCTTGCTTTCCAGGGATGGCCCGCGCATTGATTTTGCCGCCACCGGAGATCCCCAGATGAGCCTGCTGAATTCTCCTTTCGACCCCGCGCGCGAGGCGGCGCTCGTCACCGGCGCGGGAAACGGCATCGGCCGCGCCATCGCGCAAGCCCTGGTCGGGGAGGGTGTGAAAACCGTGTTTGCCGATCTGCACGAGGATACCGTCACCGCGGCGGTGGCGGCCTCACCGCGGCCGGAGCTGGCGGTGCCATGGGTCGGCGACCTCGCGACGCTTGCCGCCTGCGATGCACTGCTGGCGGACGCGCAAAGCGCGGTGGGGCAGGTGACCCATTTCGTCCACAGCGCCTCGCCGCCGCGCCGCGAGGCCGATCACGCCTTTGCCGTCAGCCGCGAGATCTGGCAGCGGATGCACGCGGTCAACCTCGACGCCGGCTTTCACCTTGCGCGCGAACTGGCGCGAGGCCTGATCGCGGCGCGTGAGCCGGGCTCGTTCCTGCTGCTGACCTCGCTGCACGCCGGCACGCCGCGCAACCTGCCGCACTACTCGACCGCGAAAGCGGCGATGGCGATGCTGGTTCGCGAACTGGCAAAGACCCTTGGCCGCCATGGCATCCGGGTCAACGCGCTGGTGCCCGGCGCCGTCGCCGCCGGCGGCTTTGTCGCCGATCCCTCGCTCGCCAGGCACATCCCGCTCGGCCGTCTCGGCCGCGCCGATGACCTTGCTCCGATGGCGCTGGCAGTGCTGTCAAACCGGATCTCCGCCTACGTCACCGGCGCCGCCATCGTGGTCGACGGCGGCCTGTCGCTGACCAACTGGTTCGAGCCGCCGGAGTTGGATGGGATGTGAAGGGGGCGGCGGTGCACGACGACAACACCAGCCGTCATTCCGGGATGCGCCGTTAGCCGCAGGCCCGG
>JBDTKD010000567.1:0-9970 GCA_039935515.1 Bradyrhizobium sp. | reverse complement strand
CGCCCACTCAACTCAAGCGTCAGATCGGCTATCCGAAGCCTGCGCCCGCGCCGATCCCTGCGCGCGCGCCCGATCTGGCCGCCATCGAAGCCGCGATCCGCAGCTGCGGCGCGCATCTGTTGGCCTCGTTCGGCCAGAACGGTTTTATTCCGACCTATGCCGCCTTCAACCTGATCGGCGACGCCGATTTGCGCGGCCGCGAATTGCTGATGGCGCTGACCGGCCTCAATGCGCGCGGCTACAAGAACTCGACGCTGCTGTTCAACCTGGCGCGGATCTTTATCGCCCGCTCGCCCGCCCGCGCCGTGATCAACCCGCCGTGGCGCGGCATTGCCGAATCGATGTGGCAGCCGATGCAGATCCGCCATCGCTCCGCTTATTACGACGCCTTCTTCACCGAGGCGCTGCTCGGCTTTGTCGAAACCGGGCTCGCCTCGGCCGACGAAGCCACCGCCGCCCGGCGCGCCATCGCCGACATGGTCGATTTCTGCCTCCTCACTAGCCGGGAGGAGGTGCGCGGGCGCGACGACCGGACCGTCAGCGTCATCACCGCGCTGGCGCCGCTGCCGCATCCGCGGTTTTCCCGCTTCTTCGCCCAGATCAAGCAGGACCTCGGCTTCGGCATCTATGTGCCGGATTGCGACACCACGGCCTGTTCGTTCTCGGCGGCGACCCAGGCCGGCTCGACCGATCCGATCCTGGCCCAGCCGCTGCTCGACTTCTATGCCGGCTACCAGGTCGGCGGCGGCGCCAATGCGCCGCTGGTGACGGTGCCGATCAACGACAACATCGATTACGACGGCGGCGTCGTCACCTGGATCGACAACCTTACCGGCGAGCGGCCGTTCGGCAACGATCTCGATCCGACGCTCAACCTCGACATCCTCGAAGTCAGCTTCCGCAATTTGCGCCGTTGGCAGATCATCGAGACGCCGCAGCGGCTCGCCACCGTTCACCGTATCATCGGCTTCCAGAAGCGGCTGGTCCTGAGCGGCGCCTTCCGCCTGCCGCGCTCGCACATCTATTATCTGCCGGAGCTCTACTGCGCCTATTTCGGCCGCTGCTATGCCGCGTTCGCCGCGCTGCCGGAAGCCGCACGGCGGGCGATCGATCCCGAGGGCACGTTCGGCCTGATCCGGCAGCGCGTGCTCGGCTATGTCGAGGGCGAGTTGATCGTGGCCGAGATGAACCCGTTCGACGCCGCGCTGGCGCTGATCGCGCTCGGCCATCTCGGCGCCAGCCTCGCGAGCTTCACGCCGGCCTTGCGCTGCATCGTCAGCCAGCTCGGCGAAGGCGGCCGGCACGGGCCGTTCAAGGCCTATGAATGGAACAAGATGAAAACCCCGACCCGCATCCTGGTCGGCGGCCCCGAGGTCACCTCCGCCTTCGTGCTGATGGGCTTCGCACTGGCCCGCCGGGCGCTGATGCGTGGCGGGTAGTTAGCGAGCGCGCTTCCCACCGTCGTCATTCCGGGGCGGCGCCACCGGGTCCGCGCAAAGCGCGGCCCGATGACAGGCTCCGCACGAGCCCGGAATCCATACTCCCGATCGTGGTTATGGATTCCGGGCCTGCGCCAAAGAGGCGCACCCCGGAATGACGGAGGTGGAATCGGGGGTTCGCGCAACGACGGTAGCGTAAAGTTGAAAGCAGTTGTCCCCTCAAGCGCTGGTGCATCGAGCCGATCCGCACCACAATCCGGCCGCTGTTGCGACGAGCTCCCATTGAATGCGGCCCCTTTGCATGTTGATGAAATTCCTGCTGGCGATTTTGCTCGCTGCTCTACCGGCACTGGCCCAGGCGGCCGACATCACCGGGATTCCAAAGATCCATGATGGCGATCAGGTTCTGATCGGCCATGCCAAACTCCGTCTGGCCGGCATCGACGCGCCGTCGGTGGACCAGCTTTGCCTCAACAACAAGGGCGAGCGCTGGACCTGCGGCGTCGCCGCCCGCGACGAACTGATGCACCACACCGACAACAAGAGCTGGACCTGTCATGTGACCCGCACCGACCGCCGCGGCCGCGCGGTGGCCAAATGCGAGGTCGACGGCGAGGATATCCAGAAATGGCTGGTGAAGAGCGGATGGGCGCTGTCCTATGTGCGCTTTTCCCATGATTACGACGCCGACGAAAAGGCCGCGCGCGAAGCCAAGGCCGGCATGTGGCAGGGCGCCTTCATCGCGCCGTGGGACTGGCGTATCCGCAACAAGAAGACGGTGATCCTCGGCGCCACCAAGCCGCCACCCAACGCCCATGCGATCCTGCTGGCGTCGGCATCGGGCCCGGTCGCGCCCTCGCCCGACTGCACCATCAAGGGCAATGTCAACAGCGCCGGCGAATGCATCTACCACACCCGCGCCAGCCGCTGGTACGCGCAGATCAAGATGCAGATCAGCAAGGGAACGCGCTGGTTCTGTTCGGTCGACGAGGCCGAAGCCGCCGGCTGCCGCGAGACCCGGCGCTAGAATCCTTGCTCCGGTGTCAAGCCGGCGTAAACCCCTCCATTGCGATTTCCCGCATGCCCCCGATGCGCTTTGATTTCGCACCCGGCCGTGCCAGCATGGCCGTCAACCAGTAGGGAACAACAACCATGGTCGTTCGCGCCGGCCGGGAATTTCTCGCGATCCCCGGTCCCACCACAATGCCCGACGAAGTGCTGCGGGCGATGCATCGTCCGGCGCTCGACATCTATTCCGACCAGATGGTGGAGATAACCGACAGCCTGCTGCGCGATCTCGGCCGGCTGTTTGCCACCACGGGCCACTGCTACATCTACATCGCCAATGGCCATGGCGCCTGGGAAGCGACGATCAGCAACGTGCTGTCGCGCGGCGACAAGGTGCTGGTGCTGGAAAGCGGACGCTTTGCCGTCAACTGGGGCAACGCCGCCGCCGCGATGGGCGCCGATGTCGAAGTGCTGAACGGCGACTGGCGCCGCGCGGTGCGGCCGGCCGAGGTCGAGGCCCGGCTGCGCCGGGACCGCGATCACCGCATCAAGGCGATCATGGTGGCGCAGGTCGATACCGCCTCGGGCGCCGTCAACGACATCGAGGCGATCGGCAAGGCGATCCGCGCCAGCGGCCACCCGGCGCTGTTCATGGTCGACGCGGTAGCCTCGCTTGGCTGCATGGCGTTCGAGATGGATGCCTGGGGCATCGACGTCGCCATGTCCGGCTCGCAGAAGGGCCTGATGTCGCCGCCCGGCCTCGGCTTCGTCGCCGCCAACGACCGCGCCCGCGCCGTGCACAGGAATGCCGGACTGCGCACGCCCTACTGGGACTGGACCGAGCGCGAGGGCCTCGAGCATTACCGCAAATATGCCGGCACCGCGCCGATCCATCTGTTGTTCGCGCTGCGCCAGGCCTTCGACATGCTGTTCGACGAAGGACTCGACGGCGTGTTCCGGCGCCATCGCCTGCTCGCCGAAGCGGTGCGCCGCGCGGTCGCGAACTGGGCCGAGGGCCAGGTGCTCGGCTTCAACATCGTCGAACCCGGCGAGCGCGCCGACACCGTTACGACGGTGACGATGTCGAACGGCCACGATCCGGTCGCGCTGCAACGCTTTTGCAAGGAGAAATGCGGCCTGGTGCTCGGGGTCGGCATCGGCGAACTCACCGGACAAGCGTTCCGGATCGCCCATATGGGGCATGTCAACGCTCCGATGATCCTCGGCACGCTGGGCGTGATCGAGGTCGGGCTGAACGCGCTCGCCATCCCGCATGGCACGGGCGGCACCAAGGACGCGATCGAATGGCTCGGCGAAAGCGTTAGCCCCTAAGCGGGCGCGAAGCCTTTTCGGCAGGACAGGACGAGGATTGAGTGACACAAGCAAGCGACGAGAAGCCGGCCCCGGTCGCGCCGCGCCGGCCGCATTCTTTCACCGCCCACGGCATCGCCGTGAACGATGACTATGCCTGGCTGAAGGACGAGAACTGGCAGGACGTGCTGCGTGACCCTTCGATCCTGAACGCGGATATCCGGAACTATCTCGAGGCGGAGAACGCCTATACCGACAGCCTGCTCGGCCATACCGCGGCCCTGCAAAGGACGCTGGTTGCCGAAATGCGCGGCCGGATCAAGGAGGAAGATTCCAGCGTGCCGGCGCCGGATGGCCCGTTCGCCTATTTGCGGAAATTCCGCAACGGCGGTCAGCACGAAATGTTCGGCCGCACGCCGCGCAACGGCGGCAAGACCGAGATCATCCTCGATGGCGACCAGTTGGCGGCCGCCCACGACTACTTCAAGTTCGGCGGCGCCCGGCATTCGCCCGATCACCGGCTCGAGGCCTGGAGCGCCGACATCAAGGGTTCGGAGTATTTCTCGGTCCGGGTGCGCGACTGGGCCGACGGCAGCGACCGTGACGATCCGGTCGAGGAAACCGACGGCACTGTGGTGTGGAGCGCGGATTCGCGCGCCTTCTTCTATGTCAGGCTCGACGACAATCACCGCCCGATGAAGGTCTGGCGCCACCGCCTCGGCACGCCGCAGGCCGATGACGTACTCGTCTACGAGGAACAGGATGCCGGCTGGTTCACCCATATCCACGAGAGCGCGAGCGGCCGTTTTTGCGTGATCGCCGGCGGCGACCACGAGACCTCGGAGCAGCGGCTGATCGATCTTGCCGATCTGGAAGCGCCGCCTCGCCTGGTCGCGGCTCGCGAGAGCGGCGTGCAATATTCGATCGCGGACCGCGGCGAGGAATTGTTTATCCTCACCAACGCCGACGGCGCCATCGACTTCAAGATCGTCACCGCGCCGCTGGCCTCGCCGCAGCGCGCCCATTGGTGCGACCTGATCGCGCACCGCGAAGGCGTCTTTATCATCGATATCGAGCTCTACGCCGGCCACCTGGTGCGGCTGGAGCGCGCCAACGCGCTGCCGGCCATCATCATCCGCGATCTCAGGCGCGGCGACGAGCACGCCATTGCATTCGACGAGACCGCCTACTCGCTCGACACCATGGGCGGCTATGAATTCGACACCACGAATCTCCGCTTTGCCTATTCGTCGATGACGACGCCGTCGGAAGTCTACGACTATGACATGGCGAGCCGCACGCGCAGCTTGCGCAAGCGCCAGGAAATCCCTTCCGGCCATGACCCGGCCGACTATGTCACCACCCGCATCATGGCAAGATCCCATGACGGTGCTGAAGTGCCGGTGTCGATCCTGCATCGCCGCGATCTCAAACGCGACGGCACCGCGCCGCTTCTGCTGTACGGCTATGGCTCTTACGGCATGGCGATGCCGGCGTCGTTCTCCGCCAACCGGCTGTCGCTGGTCGACCGCGGCTTCGTCTATGCCATCGCGCATGTCCGCGGCGGTTCCGACAAGGGCTGGGGCTGGTATCTCGACGGCAAGCGCGCCAAAAAGACCAACAGCTTTGACGATTTCGCGGCTTCCGCGCGCGCGCTGATCGATGCCGGATATACCGGCGTCAAGCGCATCGTCGGCCATGGCGGCAGCGCCGGCGGCATGCTGATGGGCGCGGTTGCGAACCGCGCCGGCGAGTTGTTCGCCGGGATCGTCGCCGAAGTGCCGTTCGTCGACGTGCTCAACACCATGCTCGACGATACCCTGCCGCTGACGCCGCCGGAATGGCCGGAATGGGGCAACCCGATCGAGAGCGCGCAAGACTTCCGGACCATCCTGTCCTATTCGCCCTATGACAATGTTGCCGCACAGGATTATCCGGCAATCCTGGCGATGGGCGGCCTGACCGATCCGCGCGTCACCTATTGGGAACCGGCGAAATGGATCGCGCGGCTGCGCCCAACCATGACCGGCGGCGGTCCGGTGCTGTTGCGCACCAATATGGGCGCCGGCCATGGCGGCGCATCAGGCCGCTTCAACCGGCTCGATGAAGTCGCGATCGCCTATGCGTTCGCTTTGTGGGCGGCGGGATTGGCGGCCAAGAGCGAGGCGTGAGCCACTTTCTCTCGATCGTCATGGCCGGGCTCTGGCTCGTCCCGGGCATCACGGAGGAGAGCGCGGTCGCAATCGTCGCCGTGCTCAATTCGCTTTCGTCATTCCGGGATGCGCCCCTTGGCGCAGACCCGGAATCCATACTCCCGATGGTGGTTATGGATTCCAGGCTCGCGCGGAGCCTGTCATCGGGCCGCGCTTTGCGCGGACCCGGTGGCGCGCCCCGGAATGACAGCTCAATAAGTTGGGGCGGCCTGATCAGCCCCGCGCCGGCGGCGCGCCTGCGCTCGGCCTCCGGCTTTCGCCGAAAGTCTAGCCTCCGATAGCGGCCCCGACCGGTCGCTGAATCCCGGCGGCCGGCGGGTTGCCGGCCCGCCGCGGGCCCTATCCGTCCAGCCGGCTGATCTGTTCCTCGGTCACGACGCGCTCGATATTCTCGGTCTTGCTCTTGATGCGATAGCGCGGGCGTCCGTCGGACTCGATCGGCAGGCATGTGACAATGGTGTAGACGCTGCGCTGCTTGATGTCGGCGCGACCCTGCGGACCCTGCAACTGGTGATGAACGTCGTCATTGATCGCGAAATGGTGGGCCATCGTCTTTCTTTCCCTTGAAGACGGGCTTTTATGGCGTTTTCGAGCGAAGCGGGTACCGGGTCGCGTGAAGAAAACGTGTCAAAACAAGAACTAAAGCCCGGTTCTAATTCAATCAGAACCGAATAGGCTTTAATCGCAACCGCCCTGTGAAGCAACAGATCTCATGGGCTGGGCGCGGCGTAGCCGTTAAATTAGATCAGGCCGTAGCGCCGCGGCACCACAAGCACGGGCCGCCCCGCCGTCTTGCCGGGGCAGACCCGCCGATCGGTTCCGAATCGTCAGCTACCGGTCAGCGCCTTGGCCCCAGCCTCGTAGACGCCGTCGACCGCTTTCTTGGCTTCGGCGTCCGGCGCCCCCTTGGCATCGTAGGTGCCCATCCATTTCAAGGCGGCCCCCTTGGCATCCGGCGTCACGCTGATCGTCGAGTGATAGTTCGTGACCGGCAGCGGACCTGACAGGATGGTGTACTGGTAGCTGTGATTGGCATCGTCCCAGCGCTCCAACGCCTCGACGATCGTTCCGCCGCCCTTGAGCGACAGCGTGCGCTGTTTGCCGTCCGCACTGAGGACACATTTCTCGAACGCCGGATGCCACGAGGCGATCCCGCAAAAATCGCCGACCTTTTTCCACAACGCGTCCGCCGACATCGACGATGTCATGATCACGGTCGAATCCAACGCGAGAGCGGAAATGGTCGAAATGCCGAGGGCCACCATGGCGGCGAGTGCCGTATAACGCATCGCATGTTCCTCCCTGTGCGGTCGTGGATCGTTCCGATCCAATCGGGCGATTTTACGCCCAACGCCGGCCAAGTCTCCCCCAAAGTGGGAGGACCCGTGCGCCCATCAAACAGCGCCGGTCAGCGCCTGTCGTACTCATCGTGGCCGTCATTGATCTTCTCCGTTGAGTTGCTCGGTCGATCGGCCTGGGCCGACGGCAAGCAAAGTCACAACGGCTCCAGCCCACTCGACCACGGCTGTGAGAAAAATTGGGGAAAGGATCGTCCAGTCAACCATATGTGGCCCTCTCGCTACGACGCACGGTTTGCCGCCGTGTGGTAGAATAGGATCGGAAATCGAATGGCCAGAGTGACAAGTGTGACGGGATTGCAATGGACTCGCTGATCACGGCTGCGGCCCGTGCGCTCGCGGCAGGCGATCCCCTCGGCGCATTGAAGCGGGTCGCCTTGCGCGACGACGCGCCGGCGCTCGCGCTGCGAGGCATCGCGATGGCGCAGCTCGGCGATCTCGTTCGAGCCAAGGCCCTGCTGCGAAGAGCCGCGCGTGCGTTCGGTCCGAAAGAGACCGTAGCCCGCGCAAGATGTATCGTCGCCGAGACCGAGATCGCTTTGGTGTCGCGCGACCTCACCTGGCCTGCCAAGGCGCTCGACGTAGCGCGGGCAACACTCGAAGCGCATGGCGATCGCGTCAATGGCGCGCATGCGCGCAATCTTGAGGTCCGGCGCCTGCTGCTGATCGGGCGCCTCGACGAGGCGGAGCGCGCGCTCGCCGAGCTCGACCCCGCGCCCTTCCCGCCCGCGTCGCGCGCCGCCCACGAACTGGTCGTTGCCGGGATCGCGATGCGGCGCCTCCGGACCAGGACGGCGCGCGAAGCGCTGGCGCGGGCTGAGCGCGCCGCCCGCGCCGCGGATATCCCGGCGCTGAGAGCGGAGGTCGAAAGCGCATCCCTCGTCCTGAACACGCCGGCGGCGCGCCTGATGGCGCGTGGCGAGCAACGACTGCTCCTGCTCGAGGATGTTGAAGCGTTGCTGGCGTCGAAGACGCTCGTGGTGGACGCCTGTCGTTATGTCGTGCGCGATGCACGCACGGTGGTTTCGCTCGCGACCCGGCCGGTATTGTTCGCGCTCGCACGCGCGCTGGCCGAAGCCTGGCCGGCAGACGTGCCGAGGAGCACGCTTGTCGCCCGCGCGTTTCGGGCGAAGCACGCCGATGAATCGCATCGCGCCCGGCTGCGGGTCGAGATCGGGCGGCTTCGCGCCCAGCTTCGGGCGCTGGCAGACGTGAACGCGACCCCGCGAGGCTTTGCGCTGGCGCCGCGCCACCGCTGCGAGGTTGTCGTGCTGACGCCGCCGGTCGAAGAGCGGCATGCGACGGTGCTCGCCTTCCTCGCCGACGGCGAATCGTGGTCGAGCTCGGCGCTGGCGGTGGCGCTGGGAGCGAGCCCGCGCACCGCGCAGCGGGCGCTCGGTTCGCTTGCCAGCGCCGGCAAGGTGCAGTCGTTCGGGCGCGGGCGGGCGCGGCGCTGGATGACCCCGCCCGGCCCGGGATTCACGACAACCTTGTTACTCCCCGGTCCGCTGCCGAGCGACTAAAGCCTGTTCGGTTCCGATTGAATCAGAACCGGGCTTTAGTTTCTCGTTTTGACACGTTTTCTTCACGCGAACCGGGACCCACGTCGCCCAAAAACGCTATAGGATGCAAGCATGAAACATTCTGCCGCCGAAATCCTCCGTGAATACGGCCCCTTTCCGGACGCCGGCCGGGTCAATGGCGTGACGTTTGACGGTCAACACGTCTGGTTTGCCAGCGGAGAACAGCTGAAGGCCTTCGATCCCGCGAGTGGAAACACGCTGCGCTCGATTGATGTCGCCGCGCATGCGGGAACGGCGTTCGACGGCCAGCATTTGTATCAGATCGCCGAGGATCGCATCCACAAGATCGATCCGAACACCGGCCGTGTGCTGGCGACGATTCCCGCTCCCGGCGGCGGCGGTGATTCGGGACTCGCATGGGCCGAAGGAACGCTCTGGGTAGGGCAGGGTCGGGGCCGCAAGATTCATCAAATCGATCCGCAAACGGGGGCGATCCTGCGGACCATCGAGTCCAACCGCGTCGTCACCGGGGTCACCTGGGTCGACGGCGAGCTTTGGCACGGCACCTGGGAGGGTGACGAGAGCGATTTGAGGCGACTCGATCCTGCAACGGGAGAGGCCCTCGAGAAACTCGAGATGCCGCCGGGAACAGGCGTCTCGGGACTCGAGTCCGATGGCGGCGATCAGTTCTTCTGCGGAGGCGGAAGCAGCGGCAAGGTCCGAGTCGTCCGCCGGCCCCGGCGCGGCGCGGCCACCGGCCGTCGCTCCGAGACCACGGCTGATTCCAAGCGCGAGTCGTCTAAAGCCTGACCGGCTCTGATTGAATCAGAGCCGGGCTTTGGTTTTTTGACGCGTTTTCTTGACGCGAATCGAGACCCACTTCGCTCGAAAACGCCATAAGCCGCTGTCACGGGCTCGCGCGCCGGCGAGACAAGCCGTCGGATGGCAACCCTGCCGGCGGCTGATGCCGCCGGCTTGGGCGGCCGCGCGGGTCAGGCGGCCTTGGCTTTGGATTTCGCCACATGGGTGGCGATGGCATCCATCAGCGCCGGCGACAGGCAGTCATAGGGCTCAAGCCCGAGTTCCTTGAGCCGCGCCCGG
Source organism: Bradyrhizobium sp. (assembly GCA_039935515.1). Taxonomy (GTDB): domain Bacteria; phylum Pseudomonadota; class Alphaproteobacteria; order Rhizobiales; family Xanthobacteraceae; genus Bradyrhizobium. Next base: position 17 of record JBDTKD010000567.1, on the reverse strand, counting down.
ATCCCGTCCATCGCCGA
>JBDTKD010000566.1:0-3301 GCA_039935515.1 Bradyrhizobium sp. | reverse complement strand
GCGCCTGACCCGGGTGCCTTGGTCGTCGCGCGAGATCGCCGGCGTGCTCAATCTGCGCGGCCGCATCGTCACCGTGGTCGACATGCGCGCCCGCCTCGGGCTGCCCAAAAGCGACGGCGGCCGGCCGCCAATGGCAGTCGGCGTCGATTTGCGCGGCGAATCCTATGGCCTGTTGATCGACCAGATCGGCGAGGTATTGCGGCTCCCCGACGATGGCCGCGAGGACAATCCCGTCAATCTCGACCCCCGAATGGCCAGGCTTGCCGGCGGTGTCCATCGCCTCGATGGCCAGCTCATGGTCGTCCTCGATGTCGATCGTGTTCTCGAAATCATGCCTGCAACAATGGCGGCGTAAGATCAGGAATGGGCGCGCCGCGAACTCAAACTGCAATGGAAATGGTTGTTCATTGCAAGAAGCAGAGGCTAAAATGAAGACATGTCTGGTGGTCGATGATTCGAGCGTCATTCGAAAGGTCGCAAGGCGGATCCTGGAAGGGCTCGATTTCCATATTCTCGAAGCCGAGGACGGCGAGAAGGCGCTCGAGGTCTGCAAACGCGGATTGCCCGAAGCCATCCTGCTCGACTGGAACATGCCCATCATGGATGGCTATGAATTCCTCGGCAATCTGCGCCGCATGCCGGGAGGCGACCAGCCGAAGGTCGTCTTCTGCACCACCGAAAACGATGTCGCGCATATCGCGCGCGCGCTGCATGCGGGTGCCAACGAATACATCATGAAGCCGTTCGACAAGGACATCGTTACCGCGAAATTCCAGGAAGTCGGCCTGATCTGATCAGCTTGCTCCGATCCGGCGGCTAAAGCGGCCTTCGGCATTGTCGTTTCAGTAGCGCGGCCAAAGCCGCAGCCGGTGAGTAATGAGTGTTGCGTTGACAAGCGTCCCGACCTCCAATTCGACGCAGCAGGAACCGCTGCGGGTCATGGTGGTCGACGACTCCGCCGTGATCAGGGGGCTGCTGTCCCGCTGGATTGCCGCCGAGCCGGACATGGTGGTGGCGGCCTCGCTGCGTACCGGCCGTGACGCCGTCAACCAGCTCGAGCGCGTCAATCCCGATGTCGCCGTGCTCGATATCGAAATGCCGGAGCTCGACGGCATCTCCGCGCTGCCGCTGCTGCTGGCGAAGAAACGCAACCTCATCATCATCATGGCCTCGACCCTGACCCGGCGCAACGCGGAGATCAGCTTCAGAGCGCTGGCGCTCGGCGCCTCCGACTATATTCCGAAGCCCGAAAGCACCCGCGAAGCCACCGCCGCCGAAACCTTTCGCCACCATCTCGTGCAGAAAATCCGCTCGCTCGGCGCCAAGGTTCGCCGTAGCGTTCCGGCGTCGGTCAGTCCGCCTCTGGCACCGGGCCTCGACCGGCCGCGTGAACCATGGTCGCGCCCGTCGCCGGCCGCCGTCGCCAATCCGCAATTGCTGCGCCGCGCCTTCAGCAGTTTGGCGCCGCGTGCGCTGCTGGTCGGTTCTTCGACCGGCGGCCCGCAGGCACTGATGACGCTGGTCGGCGAGATCGGCTGCGTGATCGACCGGTTTCCCGTGCTCATCACCCAGCATATGCCCCCGACCTTCACCACGATTCTCGCCGAGCACCTGGCGCGCTCGAGCCGCCGGCCGGCGCACGAAGCCGTCGACGGGGAGATCGTCAAGACTGGTCAGATCTATCTCGCGCCGGGCGGCCGCCATATGCGTGTCACCCGCTACGGCACCGACGCCGTGATCGCGCTCGACGACGGACCGCCGATCAATTTCTGCAAGCCCGCGGTCGACCCGCTGTTCACCTCCGCGATCGATGTCTGGCAGGGCGGCGTTCTGGCCGTGGTGCTGACGGGCATGGGCTCGGACGGCATGCGCGGCGGCAAGGACATCGTCGCCGCCGGCGGCAACGTGATCGCCCAGGATGAAGCCACCAGCGTGGTGTGGGGAATGCCCGGGGCCGCGGCGAATGCCGGTATTTGCGCGGCAGTGCTGCCGCTCGGCCAGATCGCTCCGAAACTGGTTCGGCTGTTTTCGGGAGATCGTTCGTGACGCTTTTGGATTATGAGTTCCTGCGCAGGTTTCTGAAGGAGCGTTCCGGCCTCGATCTGTCTGCCGACAAGCAATATCTGGTCGAAAGCAGGTTGATCCCGCTCGCCCGCAAAGCGGGTCTGTCCGGCATCGCCGAACTCGTTCAGAAAATGAGGAGCGGTATCGACGCTTTGGCAGCTGATGTGGTCGAGGCCATGACCACCAACGAGACGTTCTTCTACCGCGACAGGATTCCGTTCGAGCATCTCCGCGCGACGATACTTCCCGAGCTGTTGCAGGCCCGTGCCAGCCGCCGCTCGCTGCGCATCTGGTGTGCGGCCTCCTCCACCGGGCAGGAACCTTATTCGATCGCGATGTGCCTGAAGGAGATGAGCCCGGAACTGGCGGGCTGGCGGGTCGAGATTCTCGCAACCGATCTGTCGGCGGCGGTGCTGGAAAAGTCAAAAGCCGGCATCTTCAGCCAGTTCGAGGTACAGCGCGGTTTGCCGATCCAGATGCTGGTCAGGCATTTCGCGCAGGTCGGCGAACTGTGGCAGCTCAATGCCGATATCCGTGCCATGGTCCAGCACCGGCAGCTCAATCTGCTGCATGACTTCAACCATCTCGGCGCTTTCGACGTGATCTTCTGCCGCAACGTCCTGATCTATTTCGATCAGGAAACCAAGGCTGGCACCTTCGGCCGGCTGGCAAGGCAGCTCGAAACCGACGGCTTCCTGGTGTTGGGCGCGGCGGAAACGGTGGTCGGCCTGACCGATGTCTTCAGGCCCTTCCCGGCGCGGCGGGGCCTCTATCGCCCGAACATCCCGCGAGCAATGTCCCCTGGCGTGGTGGCGATGCCGCAGGCGCTGACGTCTGCCGCGCTGGCGCGCTGACTCCCGCTTACAGGATCGCATGCGGCAGAAACCGCGAGGTATTGCCAACAAAAACCCCGCCATTTGCGGCGGGGTCCAGTCTGGGAGGAGCGAGCCTTGCGGCTCGCGGTAGAACCCAGCGATCAGGCGGGAATGCGCTCTTCCTGCTCGTGCGGCTCGCGCAGCACGTAGCCGCGGCCCCACACGGTCTCGATGAAGTTGCGGCCTTCGGAAGCGTTGGCGAGCTTCTTGCGCAGCTTGCAGATGAAGACGTCGATGATCTTCAGCTCGGGCTCGTCCATGCCGCCATAGAGGTGGTTGAGAAACATTTCCTTGGTGAGCGTGGTGCCCTTGCGGAGCGAAAGCAGCTCCAGCATCTGGTATTCCTTGCCGGTCAGGTGCAC